>CAZOAD010000062.1:0-13317 GCA_964577705.1 uncultured Mesohalobacter sp. | reverse complement strand
AAATTCAAACGATTCCTTATGGGCAAGCCTACGCACCTGGATTTGAAGATATGCATCGGCGTTTTCCGGACCTATCCAAGATTGCCGAGTATATAGGCTGGCAACCCACGCGATCGCTGGATGAAATTTTGGAGGATGCGATCGAGGGTTTTACTCAGCAAGAGGTTGTTCCAGTTATGGGTGGGAGTTTGTAAAAAGTGAGTAGCCATACAATCATCATTCGTCCTGGTAAGCAGTCTCTTCTAGAAGCCCTCCGCGAATTTTGGGAATACCGAGATTTGCTATATATGCTAACGGTGAGACAAATAAGCGTGCGCTACAAGCAAGCAGTCATTGGTGTAGGGTGGGTTCTACTGCAACCTTTAGTAGCAATGGCTATTTTTACGGTGATTTTCGGCCAATTTGCCAAATTGCCATCGGATGGTATTCCCTACCCGATCTTTACTTATTCGGCTCTAGTTCTTTGGAATCTTTTTTCAGAGGGACTCACTCGGGCGGGAACGAGCTTGATTGCGGATGAAAAGCTGATTTCCAAAGTTTACTTTCCACGTTTGATTATTCCCCTTGCATCTGTAGGGTCGGCTTGGATTGATTTTGCTGTATCCTTATTTTTGCTATTGCCACTAACTTACTTGTACGGGTTACGACCAAGGTCGAGTTTGTTACTGTTACCAGTGGCGATGGTAATTACGATGGTATTATCCTCTGGGATCGGAATGTTTTTGGCAGCGATGAATGTCCGCTATCGGGACTTCCAGTATGTCGCAACCTTTTTGGTGCAAATTTGGCTATATGCCTCTCCAATTGTCTACTCAGTTAATATTGTGCCTGAGCCAGTACGCCCTTTCTATTACCTGAACCCGATGGCTGGCTTGATCGAACTCTTCAGATTTGCAGTGACTGGACAAGGTGGTTTTAATTTGATTGGTTTGGTATTTTCAGCTCTGGGTGCTGTAATATCTCTTGGCCTCGGAACGATCGTCTTTCGGATGGTGGAACGTAGTTTTGCAGACTTTATTTAAGAAAGTTATGAAACCAATTATCTCAGTTCGAGGTTTGGGCAAACAATATCGCATTCGTACTGGAGAAAAAAAGAGATATTACAGCCTCCGAGATGACATAGCAGAAACAGCACATAAGCTGTTACGAGGAAAAATTTTTCTGTCTAAATATGAGTATTTATGGGCAGTAAAAAATATCCAATTTGATGTTTATCCAGGGGAAGTAGTTGGAATTATTGGTCGCAATGGTGCTGGAAAAAGCACGCTGTTGAAAATCTTGTCTAGGATTACCCAACCAACGACCGGAGAGGCAATTTTGCGAGGTCGTGTTGGTTCCCTTTTAGAGGTAGGTGCAGGATTTCATCCAGAATTGACAGGGCGAGAAAATATCTTTATGAATGGCACTGTGTTGGGAATGAAGAGAACAGAGATAGAACGTAAATTTGATGAAATTGTGGCATTTGCGGGAGTAGATAAATTTTTAGATACTCCTGTTAAACGCTATTCATCAGGTATGTATGTACGATTA
This sequence comes from uncultured Mesohalobacter sp., assembly GCA_964577705.1. Lineage (GTDB taxonomy): Bacteria > Bacteroidota > Bacteroidia > Flavobacteriales > Flavobacteriaceae > Psychroflexus. The sequence continues at coordinate 11,787 of CAZOAD010000062.1, read as the reverse complement.
GCATTTGCTGTTGCCGCACATTTAGAACCCCAAATTTTGTTAGTAGATGAAGTCTTAGCAGTTGGAGATATCGAGTTTCAGAAAAAGTGTTTGGGTAAAATGGAAGATGTGGCTACCAAAGAAGGACGAACTATTTTGTTTGTTAGCCATAATATGGCGGCTGTTGAGAAACTCTGTAGGCATGGGATAGTGCTCGATAGGGGCGAGATTGGATACATCGGCAGGCAGACTGATGCGATAACCCATTATCTAAAAAATGTATCTGGTATAGTAAGCTCATTAGAGAAAAGAATTGATCGCAAAGGTTCTGGAGAGGTTCGGGTTGTAGCTATTGAGTTCCGAGACACTTCTGGCAATTTGCTAGAAGTGGTAAAATGCGGTCAAGATATAGATATATATTTCCATTTTGAAGCCAATCTCAGTTTTAGCAACTCTGGTCGGGTAACTGCTGGAATGGTATTTAAAACCGAGTTAGAGGTGCCAGTGTTTCAGCAAAATAACAAACTAACAGCGGAACAGTTTGGGGAATTGCCTCGTTCCGGAGCTTTTGTCTGTCGTTTAACAAAATTGCCTTTACCGCCATCAACTTACAAAATTAGCTATAACATTAGCCTGGACGGAACCTGTTTAGATAACATAATAAATGCGGCAACAATAACTGTTGTTGAAGGCGATTTTTTTGGAACGGGTGTAGTGCCTCCCATTAGTCATGGTGTTTGTTTAGTTCAGGGAAAATGGTCGATGTTATCCCATTGAGCTTTATCTACTCTGAAACTGTAAAACAATAACCTTTGAAAAGAGCGAAAACGGTATTTGTAAATAGCGGACTTTAAAGATTATGCTTACACCAATTAATGAAATCTATAATTTAACTAAAAATAGGATGAGAGAGTGGCTATGGAATAAAGAATACGAAAGACTTCACCCACAATTAGTCAATACCAAAGTAGATACACAAAAACTCAGACTTATTCTAGGGGTTGGACGTAGCGGAACTACCTGGTTGAGTAGGGTTTTATTAGAAACGCCAACGCCTATTCGTTTTTTTATGGAAGGTCTTTATTTTGTTAAGCCTAAACTCAAATTTTCAGAATTCGGCGATTTTACAGCAATTCACTACTCTGCCACTTTACCCGAAAATAACTCACTATTACGTATCTATAGATCCTTCTTAGCACAACAATATTATTGGTCAGCATTGGGCGTGAACAAACACTTACAACGCAATGATTCAGATTGGCAATTATGTGTAGTTAAAGAGGTTCATAGTCTTTTAGCTACAGAAGCCTTGTTAACTTACTTTAATTGTCCTACCGTGTTTGTAACTCGAAATCCAATTTATCTGATTGACAGTTTATTTGCCCGAGATGGCTTACATACGATTTATCTCTGCCATGAAAGCAGATGGGTATTCAAAACAAATTTTATTAAACGGTTTGCTCCAGAGCATTCAAAGGATATTAAAAGAGCCTTACAAAAGGTTTCAAAGCTGGAAGCACGTCAGCAGATCGTACTTTACAAGTTACTTTCTGTTGCCCTCATTCAATTAATGTTTAATAAGTTGTTTAGATATTTTCCTAATATATGCCTCGTAAGCTATGAAGACTTATGCCAAAATCCTCAGACTTTGTTTCCTTATTTAGCAGATTTTTTAGGATTAAATTGGGATCAAAAAATGCAATCATTTCTAATGAATACGGGAAATCCAAAAAAAGTAAATACTACGGAAAAATATCCGGTTTTTAAGGATACCTCAAAAAACAGTTACAGGGAATTTCAATTTTTAAACTCCGATGAAGTAAGTTTGTGCCAAAAAATTTTAAACGATCTCGGAGTTCAATAATAATTCAACAGTCTAATAGAGGTTTAATGAATTACAGTTGTTTAGTCGATATAAGGATATAAAAATGATTTATAATTGGCATGATTTAATCGGTAAAATCTTGAGAAGAAATCTAATTCATAAATCTAGCTATCTCAAAGTACAAGAAAAGGAGAATTTGTTTTATTGCAATTATCTGAAACCTGGAATGACAGTTTTTGATGTAGGTGCTCATGTGGGTAAATTGACGCTTTTATTTATGCGATGTGTAGGCCAAGCAGGTCAAGTCCATGCATTTGAAGCAAGCCAGTCTACCTTTAATAAGCTGACTAGAGCATATCAGTCGGAAAGCAACCATAAAGTTATTTTCAACCATAAAGCAGTAGCAGATAAAGAAGGATTTTTAAAAATCCACGTTTATGATGAAAAACATTCGAGTTGGAACTCGCTTGCAAATCGTCCACTAAGTAAATATGGAATTGACGTTCAAACTTCCCACATAGAGGAAGTAGAATCTGTCACGATTGATGGGTATTGCCAGCAGCATAATATCTCGAATATCGATTTGTTAAAAATTGATGTTGAGGGAGCTGAGTATCAAGTTTTATTAGGTGCACGTCATATGCTAGAAAGCCAAAGAATACGCTGCTGTGTTTTTGAATTTGGTGCCACTACCTTTGACATGGGTAACGATCCTAATAAAATTGAAGCCTATGTAGAACATATGGGATATGAGATTAGGAATGTAGTTGAAGGAGATCCGATTTTCCCAGGAAGGGCAAATGCCAAAGAAGCTCGTTTTTCTATTCATATAGCTATACCGAAAAGATGATGATGAGGATGCAAGAAACAGTCTCGATGTTTTTGCACTATGCAAAGCGTTCTGTGTATCAACAGATAGCGCTATGGCGCAGAGATATAGCAGCATGGCCACGATTTTTTAATAGCTACCAGCGCTATAAGGAGCTATCCCCTCCAGAAAAACAACCTCTATTAGAGGATCTTTACCCCTGCTTGAGAGACGAGATAGGAGAAACCCCTATCGATCCAACATATTTTTACCAAGATGCTTGGGCATTTGATAAAATTGTTAAACAGCGCCCGAAGGAACATATTGATGTGGGTTCTCACCACAAGTTTGTAGCACTGCTTTCTAAGGTGGTGCCTGTCACGATGGTCGATATTCGGCCTTTGTCTCTACCATTAGAGAGTTTAAGATTTAAAGTCGGTTCTATTTTAGACTTGCCTTTTGAGGATGGAAGTGTCGAGTCTTTATCCAGTTTGTGCGTAGTGGAACATATTGGGTTGGGTCGTTACGGCGATCCCTTAGATCCAATGGGTACGGAAAAGGCAATTGCTGAATTATGTCGAGTTCTAGCTCCTGGTGGCCATTTGTATGTTTCTGTACCTGTAGGCGATCGTAATACAATCGCCTTTAATGCAGGGCGAGTTTTTTCCCTTGATTACTTATCAGATATCTTTCTACCTCTTGTGGTGGTAGATCAAAGTTTTATAGTGGGCAATAAGTTGCAAGATAAATATCAGTATAGTGGAAAAATTTTTTCTACTACTGGATTATTTCACTTGACCAAACATAAGGAGTAGTTACAATGCATATTGAAGAATGTTGCCAAGCTCTACTTTCTAAGATATTACCTGAAGTAGATAGAGAGCGTTCGGGTTTAACTATTGATATTGGAGTGGGTACTTTTGGATTTTATTGCCAGCTATTTCAAGAGTTGAGATTTTATACAATTGCTGTAGAACCTTTACCCACTCAGAAACTTCGTAAGCTTTGTCGAGTTCGTAACATTCACTTGATTGAAAGTTGCTTATCAGATATCGATGACTTTGTAAGCATTTACATAGGAAGTTTTAATGGAAAAGAAAATCTTAACTTAAATTCACTACGTCCAGATTGGTGGGGGAGTAGTGCTACTACCAAACAAGTTCGGTCAATGAATTTGTCTGGATTTTTAAAAGCAGTACCAAAATTACCAATTACTTGCATGAAAATTGATGTAGAAGGAATAGAATTTTCTATCATTAAGCAGTTTACTTTTATGCCAGATATGCAACTTCCCAAAGTGCTAATGTTTGAATACGGGGGTGGAAGTACAATAGACACCGGACAAGGTGGATGGTCTCAAGAAATTTTAGACGGAACAATGAGGTCGCTTCAAGTTCTCTACGAATTAGGATACGACCAGACTATCAGAGTGGACTCCGCAGCCGATAGTCAAGAACAAATTTTTTCACTCCAATCTATATTGTTAGAGCCTAAATCAGTTTTTGCACGGAATAGTAGCTGGGGGAACATTATTTTATTTCGTCAAGTTTACTATCCAGAAGATAAAATTCACTCAATTTGCAGAGCATACCAAGATAATAACTCAGTTCCCCCCAGTACAATAATAACTCCCGAAAATTCAGGCAAAATAATTGCCCAAAAAATATTTCAGGCTTTCAAAAAATATATGTAATTTTAAATTTCATTAGTGGATTTATTATGCTAACCCAAGTAAAACCGTATTTCTCGGTAGTTTCTATTTGTCCTTATTGCGACATTCCTCTAGAAAAGCAGAGAATATTATGGCATGGAATACACGTTTGCAGTGAATCAGTCTGTCCTAAATGTAAAGCTAAAATTATTGAGGATTTGCCAGTGGGTCATGCTCGAACCCATTCCTATAAAGTGGATTTAGAAAACCGCATAGTTTTTGGCAAACCAAATACTATGCTTTGGCTAGGAAAACCTTTTTTAGAATCTTTGCAAAATCCTCAATACCAAACACTGAAAATATCGAAAGAAGTTTTTAAACAGTACGAGCGTGTGATTATTTTAAATTGCATCGATAATCTCTATGGACATTGCCTTTTAAAGCTACTTAATGCTCAAAGACACCTCGATGGTCATCCTGACTACGGCTTAGTTGCAATCGTACCAAAGTTCATAAGATGGATGGTGCCAGAAGGCTGTGCAGAAGTTTGGACAGTAGACATGCCCCTTAACCAAGGTCAATGCTACTACCCTACCTTCGACAACTTTTGTCGTGAAGAATCTAATCGATTTAGGGAGATTTATGTGAGCGAAGCGTATTCACATCCCGCTCACTTTAATATTACTAGATTTACCAGAGTCCCAAAATATGTATTTGATAAAGTAGATCGACTGAAAATAACGTTTTGTTGGCGTGAAGACCGCCCTTGGTGTAGTTATTTTGCGTTCTTACTTTTTAGAAAAATCAATCTACTCTCTCTTCTTGTTCCCATCCAAACAGGTAAAGTGATAAGATTGTTTAAGAAAATTAAAGCTAAAATACCGCAAGCAACATTTACTGTAGTAGGTCTTGGAAAGAAAACAAACTTTCCGGAATGGATAGAAGATCTTAGGGTAGATAATTATGATGAAAAAATAGAGAGGGATTTGTGTAAAATATATTCTCAAAGCTGCTTGGTCATTGGGGTACATGGCTCCAACTTGCTGCTTCCTTCAGCTCATGCGGGGATGGCAATTGATTTGATGCCAGAAAACCGATGGAATAATATTGCTCAAGACATCCTCTACCAAGAGGACAATCCGAGGCTGGCTGCCTTTCGATATCGATATTTGCCTATTCAGACCTCTATTACTGAATTGGCAAGCATTGCATCCAGTATGATTTTGAATTACTCCAACTTTAAATCGAATATGAATGCCGACAGCCACTTATGAAAACTCCTGTTGTTTTCCTGATTTATAAAAGACCAGATACCACTGAAAGAGTATTTGAAACCATTCGTCAAGCAAAGCCTTCAAAGCTCTTTGTCGTTGCTGATGGACCTCGTGCCGAGCAAACCAATGAATCGGAACAATGCGCTGCTGCTCGTGCGATTATAGAGTACGTTGATTGGGATTGTGAAGTCTTGAAAAACTATTCGGATGTCAATTTGGGTTGCAAACAGTGCGTATCCAATGGCTTAGATTGGGTTTTTAGTACCGTTGAAGAAGCGATAATTCTTGAGGATGACTGCGTACCCGACCCTACATTTTTTCGCTTTTGTGAAGAACTGCTTGACTATTATCGAGAGGATATGCGAGTCATGGCAATTTCTGGAGTAAATTTCCAGTTTGGGCGCCAACGAACTGAATATAGTTATTATTTTTCACGCTACCCCCACTGTTGGGGATGGGCAACTTGGCGACGAGCGTGGCAATATTACGATAGAGAGATGAAACTATGGCCAGAAATCAGAGATGGAGGCTGGTTGAAAGATTTACTCTCAGACTCCAGTACAGTAGGCTGTTGGAAAAAGCCTTTCCAGGCTAATTATGACAAACAGATAGATTCTTGGGCTTATCGTTGGCTTTTTTCCTGTTGGATTCAAAATGGTCTAGCGATTCTTCCAAATGTTAATTTAGTTTCTAATATTGGCTTTGATAGGAATGCTACTCACACAACAGTGAAAAGTAATTTTACTAATCTAGCTCGCAAAAAGATGATTTTTCCTTTACAACACCCTCCTTTTATGCTCCGCGATACTATAGCTGATGATTTTACCCTAAAAACTCATTTTGGTTTTCACTTGGCAGTCCGTATTAAACTTATAGTTGAAACGCATTTTAAAACGGTTTTTAATTTTTCACAAAAAAGATTAAATAGGTGAGTAGCTTATCAAAGACTGATTAAGTGGATTGATTATTCTGCGAGGGATTTGCAAGGGGATTCTGACTTACAATTATGCCCTGAAAAAAGTAACGTACCCAATGGAGGTAATTTCAATGTCTATTCCGGTTTATCAACCCTGCTTATCTGGAAACGAAAAGAAGTATGTAAATGAGTGCTTAGACTCTACATGGATTTCTTCTAAGGGAAAATTTGTTTCCGCATTTGAAGAACAATTTGCGCAGTATGTAGGTGCTAAGTATGCAACGGCTGTTTGCAATGGTACGACCGCCTTGCATCTTGCTTTGGTAGCTTTGGGTATTGGGCAAGGAGATGAGGTAATTGTTCCAACTCTTACCTATATTGCCTCGGTGAATGCTATTACTTATACAGGTGCTATTCCAATTTTTGTCGATTCATTCTCCGATACATGGCAAATGAATCCTGAAGAAGTTTCCAGGTGTATCACGACACGAACTAAAGCAATTTTAGCCGTACATCTTTATGGTCATCCTTGCGAATTGTCAGTTATTCGAGCCATAGCAAATAAACACAGGCTTTTTTTAATCGAAGATTGTGCTGAAGCTATAGGATCGAGATATAAAGAACGGCATGTAGGTACGTTTGGAGACATTGCGACCTTTAGCTTTTATGGCAATAAAACTATTACTACCGGCGAAGGAGGTATGGTAATCACGAATGATCGGACTCTCTTTGAACGAGTAGTTCATTTAAAAGGGCAAGGTTTAGCTAAGTATCGGGAGTATTGGCATGACATAATAGGATTTAATTATCGAATGACTAATATTTGTGCAGCTATAGGACTTGCTCAACTTGAGAGGATTACTGATATTCTCAGCAGAAAAAGAGAAATTGCAGAGTTTTATATAAAACATTTAGAAAACAGTGATTTTAGAGTCCATCAAGAGATAGGAGATGTTTATCATTCTTATTGGATGGTTTCAGTTTTAGTCAGGGAAGCAAAATACCGCGATCCGCTCAGGGATCGTTTATTAGAAGTCGGCATTGAAACCCGCCCTGTTTTCTATCCCATTCATACAATGCCAATGTATTCTTCTCAATATCAACGTCATAGAGTAGCTGAAGATATTGGATGGCGGGGAATAAATTTGCCAAGTTATCCAGATTTGACAGAAGAACAAATTAAATATATATGCAAAACTATGAAAAGTCTGGGTAATCAAATTACGTGAAAATCTGGCCAAAGATAAAATTAGGAATAAAAAATGATGTATGTCTCTTTGAGAAAATTGAGTATTAATGACTCAAGAATTGTCAGCAATTTAGTTTTGCATACTCCAGATTCTTATAGGCGGTATTTTACCCCATTTAATTTTGATGAATTATCGATTTATAGTATCTTACAAAGAGCCAAAAAAGATATTTTTTTTGGTCTAGAGGTTCATGTCGAATCCTCAATAGAAATGGTGGGATTTTATATGCTAAGAGGGTTGGATGAAGGATATCGCAATCCAATGTACGGAGTTTTTATATCACATCGCTACAGTGGTAAAAGTCTAGGACGGTTCAGTCTGGCTCACGCAGAATGCTTTTGTCAACTTAACCAGTATCATACACTCCTCTTAAAAGTTAATCCTGACAATGTTAGGGCTAAAAGTTTGTATGAATCATTAGGATTTCGGTTTTTACGAGAAGATGATTTAAACAAGAACTTAGTTCTTTATAAACAGATTGATAATTATACGAACACCGACAAAGAAAAGGAATTATGAAAAAAACAATTAAAGTAGCTATTTTGGGAGAGTCCTTAACTAGCTGGGGTGGTGGTTTGGACTTTTTGTATTTATGTGCTAATGCTTTAGTCTTTAAGGGCAAAACCGAACCCATTGAATTGTTTCTTTTCATCCCAAAGCAGGACTCATTAGTCTGGAAGCTAAAAGATCTTACGCGACCTTACCGATATGCAATGCGTGATATGTTGAACTTTCAGATCCCTCACTGGCAGAGAGTTAACCGTATTGAAATTACTCAAGTAATCAACAGATTTGATGGTATAATAGATCGAATGCAAGTTATTTTTTATATAAACCATTATGATTTATCAATAAAATTAAAAAAAATTCAAGTTAATGTTGTTCTTCCTGTAGCATCTCATTCTCTAGGTTTAAAACTTTATCAACCTTGGATAGGATATATTACTGATTTTCAGTATGCCTATTACCCGCATTTTTTTAGTTCAACATCCCGCAATTCAATTGAAACAAATTTTAAAGGAATAGTAGAATCATCAAAAGCCACAATTGTTAATTCTCAAGCTGTAAAGAGTGATATAGAGCGGTTCTTTCCAAATGCAAACTGCAAAATTTTTCCATTGCCGTTTAGTGCATCTCCAAATAAAAATTATTTAGAACAAAATAATCCACAACTGGCGGATTTATATAATCTTCCTTCAAGATATTTTCTTATTTCCAATCAATTTTGGTTTCATAAATCTCATCTCACAGCTTTTGAAGCCTTTGCAATATTAATAAACTGGCTCAATACTAAAAAAGATATAAGTTTGATTTGCACAGGTGTAGATAGCAATCCGTTTTCAACATACATTAATTCTTTAAAGAGACGCATTGGTGAATTGGGTTTGAATGACAGAATTTATTTTTTAGGATATCTTCCTAAAAAAGATCAAATTCAAATTATGCGTGGTGCTATTGCTGTTCTCCAGCCAACTCTTTTTGAAGGCGGTCCTGGTGGAGGTGCAGTTTATGATGCCATAGCTATGGGGGTTCCAGCAATAGTTTCCAATATTCAAGTTAATTTGGAAATCCAAAATGAGGATCGTATTTTCTTTTTTGAATCAGGATCTGCCAATGACATGGCTATCAAAATGCTTAATGTAATTAAGCAAAAATTCAAAACTCCCGATCCAAAAAATCTGATTTATAAAGGCAATCAACGTACTAATTCATTAGGTAATGCTTTACTGGAAGCAATACAGTATGTCCTTGAATAAGCAATAAGTATGTCTGTGATTTTACCAGAATTTTTTTGGAAAAAAGGAAGTGTCGATCTTCCTGAACCTTTGTCAGGATTTGAACGTCATCTCTTATTCCTGAATGATTTAGAATTTCCTATCCAGTTTGTAGCAGTGCTAACGCTAGAAGAACACTCTAGTCAACCAATGGGAGGTTGGGAAGGCATCGCCTCATTAACCTGTCTGGGTGAGAATCAGCATCTCTATGATATTGATGTTCGGTATGCGTGGGGCTCGGAGATATTTAAGCAGAATCTTTTTGATTTCGGCTGGAGCGAAGCCACTCTGCTATATAAAAAACCTAAACACGAACCTCTTCGCCACAAATTCATTATTTATCTGTGCGAAGCTTCTACCGGACTCCAGATAAGTCAGAAGTCCGACTCAGTTCCAGAAGGATTTGCGATCGGACAGTATTGGCAAACAATTCATCACTTTTATTTACTTCTCCCTCTAAATCATCCTTTTATCTTGCCTCCCGTGAGGAGTAATCCTACTCATTTTGGTGATTATGCGACTACACGTTGCTTAACCACGGAAAAACCCACATTTGTCAATGAAGTGGATAATGGAATATCGTCTTTACTATTCTTACCACCTCATTCGTTACGACAAGGGGAAGGTGGTTTACGCATGAAGGGAATGTTTAAAAAAATCAATAATAATGAACCGATTCTCTCTGTAATTACCGTGGTCTTTAATGGAGAAAAATATTTAGAACAAACAATTCAATCCGTCATCAATCAATCTGCCTCCCTAGAGTATCTGATTATTGATGGAGGATCTACAGATAACACGTTGGAGATTATCAAAAGATACGAAAATCAAATTGATTACTGGGTGAGCGAACCAGATGGGGGAATTTATGATGCCATGAATAAGGGAACAATTTCTACAGTAGGAACTCATACATTACATATTAATGCCGATGACTTATTATTACAGCCCAATTCTTTACCCCAGCAGTTTCCTCTAGTTAATTTAATGCACGGAAGTCTGGCTCTTTTGGAAGAAGGTATAGTCGTTAAGCAATTGCCCCGTCAGCCCCATGCCAATATCGATATCAATGTGATTCACAGTAAAGTAAGCCATCAAAGTTTTATAGGTATTAAAAATGGCAATTCAGTTTTTTGTTGTGATTATGGTTTAGTAGCGGATCGCATAGTAATGGCTCGAAAGATAGAAGCGGAACATTGTCAAATAAAACCTAGGCTAATTTCTCTGCGTAGATCAGGAGGGGTAACATCAGAAGTTAGTCATATACTCTTAAAAGAAATAAGAAAAGTTCTGGGTAAACCAACAATCTTTACAGTTCAACTCAGCTATATAAAATTGTCGTGCTACTGTAGTCTGAGGCAAGTGGCTAAACGGATAGGCTTGGTGAAATTAAAACGTTTAATTATAATTTAATTATGAAAATTATGAAGACTAACCGAATAAATACTTTTAAACCAGAAAATTATGACGATAAAGTAATAGAAGGATTTGGAGATGAATGGAGTCGATTCGATCAGTCTCAGCTTTCTGAAAAAGAACTCACAGAAATATTTGATGCTTATTTTCATATATTCCCCTGGGATACCCTCAATCCTGATGCTGTCGGGTTTGACTTGGGATGTGGCAGTGGTCGATGGGCTAAGTTAATAGCATCCAGAGTCGGACACTTACATCTGATAGATCCGAGTCAAGCAGCTTTAAGTGTTGCCAAAAACAACTTACATGATATCAGTAATTGCCAATTTCATTTAACCGATGTTTCTAAAATTCCTTTAGAGGATAGTACGGCTGATTTTGGTTATTCTTTAGGTGTGTTACATCACATTCCTGAGCCAGAAAAGGGGATAGAAGCCTGTGTAGCTAAGTTAAAGCATGGGGCACCCTTTTTACTCTATCTCTACTACGCATTTGACAACAAACCTTGGTGGTTTATAAATATCTGGAAATTTAGTAATATAGGGCGCTTGGTAATATCTCATCTGCCTTACTCAATCCGCTATGCAATTAGTCAAATTATTGCCTTAATTATTTATGTTCCTTTGGCTAGATTTTCCTTGATTTTAGAAAAACTGGGTGTCAAAGAGGTGCAATCTATTCCTTTGTCGATTTACAGACATAGAACGTTCTATGTGATGCGAACAGATGCGCTTGATCGGTTTGGCACCAGGCTGGAAAAGCGGTTTACCCAAAATGAAATTCGGCAGATGATGGAAAATGCCGGATTAGAACGGATAGTTTTTAGCGATCGCCCCCCTTATTGGTGTGCAGTAGGATATAAAAAATAAATGTGTGGAATTACAGGGTTTTGG
>CAZOAD010000061.1:5467-13331 GCA_964577705.1 uncultured Mesohalobacter sp. | reverse complement strand
TTCGAACCCCCGACCCCCTCGGTGTAAACGAGGTGCTCTGAACCAGCTGAGCTAATCGCCCCAAATTGGGAATGCAAATATAAACCTTATTTTGAGTTCACAAACTAAAACTTTTAAATTTTATAAAATTTCTGCTACGGTAAAGGTGCTTCCACCTATATAAATCAAATCACTCTCTTTAGCTTCTCGTTTTGCTGCTTTTAAAGCATTGTCTATGGTCGTAAATGCTTTCCCGAAAAGCTTAAAGTCTTTGGCTTTATAATACAAATCTGTTGCTTCCAGACCTCGGGGTACGTCAGGTTTAGAAAAATAATACTTGGCCGTTGTTGGAAACAAAGGAAGTATAGCCTCCAAATCTTTATCGTTGACGAAACCCAGTACCATATGCAAGTCTTTGTAGTTTTCCTGAAACACTTGATCAAGAACCAAAGTCAGACCTTCTTTGTTATGAGCTGTATCTGCAATGATCTTAGGACTTTCACCTAAAACTTCCCAGCGACCTCTCAATTGAGTATTGGCTATAACTTCAGCCAAACCTTTTTTGATATCAGTTTTTGTTATCTTCCAGCCCTCAAGCGTATTTAAGACTTCAAGAGATTTCAAACAGGTTTTGAGGTTGTACTTCTGGTAATTGCCCTTTAGATCACATTTGGGCAGGGGAGTGTCTAGCTCTTCAGCAAAATGGATTGGTGCAGCTTCCTTTTTTGCTTTTTCAAGAAAAACAGTTTTAGTCTCAGCAGTGGTTTCCCCAATAACTACAGGTATGCCCTTTTTAATGATGCCAGCTTTCTCCCCCGCAATTAGCGCTAAGGTGTTGCCTAAGAAAGCAGTGTGGTCATACCCTATATTGGTGATGACCGATAGAAGTGGGGTGATAACGTTGGTAGAATCGAGTCGGCCACCCATTCCAACTTCTATAACAGCGATGTCTACTTTTTCTGAAGCAAAATAGTCAAAAGCCATCCCAACCGTCATCTCAAAAAAAGACAGCTTTTCTTTTTCCAGAAATACCTTGTGTTTTGAGATAAATTCTATGACTTCTCCTTTCTGAATTTGTTCACCGTTAATTTTGATGCGCTCTCTGAAATCTTTAAGATGCGGAGAGGTGTACAAGCCTACTTTGTAGCCGGCAGTTTGTAGAACTGAAGCCAACATGTGGCTTACAGAACCTTTACCATTGGTGCCGGCAACGTGGATGCTTTTAAATTTATGTTCGGGATTTCCAAGCACCTTGGTAAGTGCTAAGGTATTGGTCAGATCTTTTTTGAAGGCGGTTTTGCCTTGCCGCTGATACATAGGAAGTTGCTCAAACATCCAGTGCAGCGTTTCAGTGTATGTCATTTCTTATTCTGATAATTTAAACACGTATGTGATAAAGCCTATTTGTGTAGAAGGTGCTTTAGAATCACTATTGAATTTGGTAGCCAAGGCGGCTCGTTTAGCAGGATCCATTAAGCAAGAACTCGAGTTTGTAGTGCCTTTGGCTCCGGGAGTTGCTTTCACCACATCACCATTTCTATTCACTTCTATCCTTACCACTACTTCGCCAGATTCATCACACTCCTGTACAAATTTCTTCTTGGATAAGGCTTTTCTGCCGCCTAAACGGTAATTCCCATCCCCGTCTAGTCCTTTTCCAGTGCCGTAATAATTTTTGGCATTGGGGTCTCCATCAGGATCTCCTTTATCACCCGCTTGGTTATCGTTTCCTTCACTGCCTTCTGAGCTGCCGTCGCTTTTAGGACCATTCATGAGATTCTGCATGGCATCAGTGACCGATTTTTCTGGTTTTTTCTCTGGTACGGACTCAGGTTCAGGTTCTGGTGTGGGTTCGGGTTGAGTTTCTTCCACCTTCTCTTGTACCTTTTCTTTAGGAGGTTCAGGTTTTTCTTTAACCTCTTTCACCATCTCTTCTTTTTTTTCTATGACAGGAGCTTCTTCAGACTCTTGGGTAACTACATCTTCTTTAATATCTTCCGTAGAACTTGTTTCCTGTACTTCTTGTGGTGGAGGGGGAGTGCTGGTAGGTTGCGGAGCAGATTTTATGGGGGCATCGGGCTGCACATTGCCAGCACCAACATCGGTAGTACCAAAATTAATCGCAATACCTCTTTCCTCTGGTGGGTCCAGGTATTTCAAACCAAAGAAAAACATCAACAATATAAACAGGATGTAAATCCCTGTCGTGATGAGGAATGATTTTTTCTCGTGTTTGGTTTTGAATATGCTCACGACTTATTTAGGTTTAACAGCCAAAACAATTTTATATTTATTCCTATTAGCTATATCCATGATTTGTACTGCTTTCTCAATAGGAACACCTTCAGCGGCTCTTAGAATAATGGTAGGTTCTTCAATACCGCTGAGTTCTGCTTTGAGGAGTCTTTCTATACTGCCTTCACTTACTTTTTCTTCGTTGATGTAGTAGTCCTGATTTTCAGTAATACTCACGGCTACATTCTGTTGTGACGTCGTTTTGCCTTTAGCCTTTGGTAAAATGAGATCCAAAGCTTCGGGGGTGATGACCGGAGAGGTCAACATAAAAAAGATCAACAACAGAAACACGATGTCCGTCATGGAAGACATACTGAAGGTGGCGCTGACTTTATTTCTGCCTCTTAAATTCATAATTAACTAGGTTCGTTCAATAAATCCAGAAAATCTACTGCCGTGGCTTCCATCTGGTGCACCACTTTATCTGTTCTTACTACCACATGATTGTAGCCAATGTAAGCAATAATACCTACAATAAGCCCAGCAACAGTTGTCGTCATTGCTGTGTAAATACCTTCAGCTAAAGATCCCATCTCGGCTTGACCGCTACTGGTCGCCAATTCATGAAAGGCGATAACCATACCAATTACAGTACCGAGGAAGCCTATCATTGGTGCTGCGCCGGCAATGGTTGCCAGAACACTCACATTCTTTTCAAGTTTATATACTTCCAGTCGACCTGCATTTTCTATGGCAGTATTGATATCCTCCAACGGAGAACCGATTCTAGAAATCCCTTTTTCGGTAAGCCTGGCAACAGGAGAATTCTCTTGGGCACAACGTATTTTTGCCGATTCAATATTACCAGAAGTGACGCTGTCTTTGATCTGATTCATGAAATTCTTATCGGTCTTTGAAGCTGCTTTGATAGCGAAAATGCGTTCAAAATAAATATAGATCGCAAAAAACAAAAGCACTGCAAGAATCAAAATAATAATGGTACCTCCAGGGCCTCCACTAAACATTAAATCGATAACAGATAAGGTTTTTTCTTCAACGAGTTCCTCTGCAACTTCAGGGTTGTCTTGAGCAAATGGTATAAACATGGGCTATAGTGTATTGATAGTATAGATAACGCTAAAGTAAACAAATAATTTTATCACCAGATAAGTATTTATAGAGCTACACCAATTGTTTTAGAGCGATTTCAAAAGCCACACTACTGATGTGTTTCTTGTCATTATTGTTCTCAAAGGTACGTTGAATCGCATTTTTGATCGTGACCGAAATATCATTGAAAATTGCTTCATCGGTCATCAAGACTTTGCGTTCCATAAAATAAGCAAAGACGCGAGCCATTCCGCAATTGGCTATAAAATCTGGAATCACACTTGCTTTTTGGTCGGCATATTCCATGATGGGACCAAAGAAAATTTCCTTGTCTGCAAAAGGCACGTTCGCTCCACAGGATATTACTTCCAAACCATGCTCCACCAAGTTATCGATTTGGTCTTTTTGAATAAGTCTTGAAGAGGCACAGGGAGCAAAAATTTCTGCACCCAGCGACCAAAACTCTTGGTTCGCTTTATCAAATGGAATCAAATCTGGACTCTTTAAGGTGTTCCCTTCTTTGGCCAAAAACAATTCTCTGATGTCTTCGAAGCTATATCCGTCTTTATTGATCAGTCCGCCATCCCGATCTAGAATACCGATAATTTTAGCTCCCATTTTGGACAAATAAAACGCAGCAGCTGAGCCTACATTCCCAAACCCTTGAATAATAGCGGTTTTGCCTTTTACATCTCCTCCATAAATTTCATAAAAATGCCTTACAGATTCTGCAACTCCAAAACCAGTACACATGTCTGCAACGGTAAACTTTCTCAATACATCTGGCGTGTAGTCAGTGTTTTCTATCACTTTGATAACACCATGACGCAATTGGCCAATTCTGTTAATTTTATCGGCCTCAGTAGGTTGGAAATGTCCGTTAAAAACACCCTCCTGTGGATGCCAAACTCCGCAACTTTCAGTAATAGGAATGACTTCATGGATTTCGTCTACATTCAAATCTCCACCCGTACCATAATAACTCTTTAATAATGGAGAAACAGCTTTGTACCAGCGTTCCAAAACCCTTTGTTTTCTTGGATCTTCTGGATCAAAGTTAATTCCAGATTTGGCACCACCTATATTCGGACCAGAAACGGTAAACTTGATTTCCATGGTTTTGGCCAATGACAAAACTTCATTTTCATTGAGTCCTTCACGCATTCGCGTTCCTCCACCAGCTGCACCACCGCGCAGCGAGTTGATTACTGTCCATCCCTCTGCTTCTGTTTCAGAATCCTTCCAATGGAACACTATTTCCGGGGCTTTATCTTCGTATTTTTTTAAAAGTTCTTTCATAAGAATCCTCTTGTTTTGATGAATTGCCTGCAAATATAAAGATTCATAAAGCTATTGCTAAGCTCAGCTTCAATAATTCTTAAAATGATACTAAGGCAAGTAAACTTTACCAGAAGAATGATCGCTTGAGGCCCCAGTGACAGATGCTAAAATATTCACCCCTCCTCGGTCTTTTAACACGCCAAGTAGTCCAAAAATAAGGGCTTCTTTATAATTGATCACCTCAGGATTTGGAATCACTATTTCTGCATTGGTTTCAGCCGAAATGAGCTCCATCAGATAGGTGTTAAACGCACCGCCACCTGTAAAAAGAACTTTCTTATGACCGGAGGTAGCTTTTGCAATTTGGCTGGCAAAATGTTGAGTGCAGGTAGCTATCATTTCTTCGGAATCTGACACCTTAAGTTTCAAAAGGGGAAGAAATTCAGCTTCCAGCCATTCGATGCCTAAAGATTTTGGCGGAGGCTTTGAATAATACTCGAGCTTTTCCAGTTGAGCCAAGAGCTCCAGATTTGGAACTGAAGCCCTTGCGATAGCTCCATTCTCATCATAGTCTTGCCCTAGCTGATGAGCGAATATATTTAAAACTTTGTTGACAGGGCAAATATCATAAGCGATGCGTTGATCCTTAACTTCAAAAGAGATGTTGGCAAAGCCCCCCAAATTGACACAGGCATCGTAATCGCCAAAAAGTAACCGATCTCCTATAGGAACCAATGGCGCTCCCTGACCGCCCAATTCCACATCCTGAATCCTAAAGTCGCAAATTACTTTTTGATTGGTTAAACTTGCAAGTTTGGGAAGGTTGCCAATCTGATATGTCAATTTATGCTTTGGTTGATGCAAAATGGTATGGCCGTGAGAAGCGATAAAATCAATTTTGGTTAACTTATGTTCATAAATAAATCTGTTGATATAGTCAGATAATAAGTAGGTGTAAGTGTCATCCAGGGCTTTGATCTTTTCTATAGGCCAGGTGTGGGCCTGTTGTAGCTTTTTTTTCCAGGTTGGAGTATAGGCATAAGTCCTAGCAGTATGAATTTCAAAAGAAAAGGTTTCCTCTTTTTGGAAGGTGCAGTATAACAGGTCAATTCCATCTAAGGAAGTGCCAGACATTACACCAATGACAGAATAGGTTTTCATGAGCCAGAGCTTTGATTTCAAAATTAACCTAAAGTCTTCGAACCTTTTAGAGTATATTCTCTTTTTCTCAAAAGTTGTAATCCTTTACTTTTTTTACATTAATCTTAATTTATGAATCCTTAGATTGAAAATTCTGTAGGTTAACCTTATATTTGCAACAAAATTTTAATAAAACTGAAACAATAATATATGGATTTTAAGTTGACAGAAGAGCATGAAATGATTCGCCAGGCGGCGAGAGATTTTGCTAATAACGAATTGAAACCAGGCGTTATAGAACGCGACGAAAAACAAGAATTTCCAACTGAGCAAATCAAAAAACTTGGTGAACTTGGCTTTATGGGAATGATGGCGTCTCCAGAGTATGGCGGAGGAGGTATGGATACAGTGTCTTATGTTTTGGCCATGGAGGAACTGTCCAAAATAGATGCTTCGGCTTCTGTAGTGGTATCTGTGAATAATTCTTTGGTATGCTGGGGATTGGATACTTATGGAACCGAAGAACAAAAGAAAAAATACCTTTCTAAGTTAACTACTGGTGAAAAAATAGGAGCCTTTTGTTTGAGCGAACCAGAAGCAGGTAGTGATGCGACTTCACAAAAAACAACAGCTATAGATAAAGGAGATCATTATGTGATCAATGGAACCAAAAACTGGATCACCAATGGTAATTCAGCAGATATTTACCTGGTTATTGCTCATACCGACAAGGATAAAAAGCATAGAGGCATCAATGCGTTTATCATGGAAAAAGGTATGGAAGGTTTTGAAGTGGGACCCAAAGAACAAAAAATGGGAATACGAGGTAGTGATACACACTCCTTGACCTTTAATGATGTAAAAGTGCCTAAAGAAAACCGTATTGGTGAAGATGGATTCGGCTTTAAATTCGCTATGAAAACCTTAGCTGGTGGTAGGATTGGAATTGCCGCTCAGGCTTTAGGAATTGCCGCTGGCGCTTACGAAATGGCAAAAGACTATTCTAAAATAAGAAAGGCTTTTGGAACTGAAATTAAAAACCATCAGGCTATTGCTTTTAAACTAGCCGATATGCATACTAGTATTGAAGCAGCAAGACATATGGTGATGAAAGCGGCCTGGGATAAAGATAATGGCGAAAATTACGATTTATCTGGTGCTATGGCCAAGTTATATGCCTCTCAAGTCGCCATGGATGTAACGGTGGAAGCTGTACAAGTACATGGTGGTAATGGATATGTAAAAGAATACCACGTAGAGCGATTAATGCGAGATGCAAAAATCACTCAGATTTATGAAGGGACTTCAGAAATCCAAAAAATAGTGATCTCCAGAAGCATTTTGGCAGATTAACTGATTCAAAATAAATTTTTTCAAAAGGTCAGCAGAAACGCTGGCCTTTTTAAGTTTAAAAATTATAATCTTGCGCCTCTAATACTTGACTATGAAAATTTCAGTAGAATTGACCTTGACTCCTATTCAGGATGACTATGAACCTATTATCATAGATTTTATAAAAGCACTCCGTAACTCTGGGTTGACAGTTTTAGAAAATCCTTTGAGCACCCAAGTA
This sequence comes from uncultured Mesohalobacter sp., assembly GCA_964577705.1. GTDB lineage: Bacteria > Bacteroidota > Bacteroidia > Flavobacteriales > Flavobacteriaceae > Psychroflexus. Next base: position 6,013 of record CAZOAD010000061.1, on the reverse strand, counting down.
TATGGAGATTATGATAAGGTAATGCAGATACTGAAAGATGAGGTAGAAGTCGCTTTTGAAGCGATGGATCGAGGTCTGCTCCATATGAAACTTGTTAAATCTGATAGAAGCGACTATGAGCCTCATTTTTGATTGGTTATTTGCAGAATATCAAAACACACCTACCCATTTCATCATCCTGGAAGTGATAGCAATTGTGTTTGGATTTTTAAGTGTTTTGTATTCCAAAAAAGATAATATTCTTGTGTTTCCCACAGGAATTATCAGCACGCTCATTTTTGTATATATCCTTTATCAGTATAGCCTTCTAGGAGACATGATGATCAATGCTTATTATTTTATCATGAGTGTTTACGGTTGGTACATCTGGACCAGAAAGGTAGATGACACGCATTTTATTCCCATTGAAAAAGCTTCTAAAAAAGAGAATATTCAGTCGGGAATTCTGGCAGCAAAATCTGCCGCATCTTCCGGAGCTAACATCATTACTGTTGCCATGGCTTACCTCCATCTCTTTATCTCTCATTCAATGTGCAGTATAACATA
>CAZOAD010000061.1:1285-5457 GCA_964577705.1 uncultured Mesohalobacter sp. | reverse complement strand
AAAGAGAATATTCAGTCGATTTTTATTTTTGTAGCGACAGCAGTCTTTGTTTGTGTAGTCTATGAAGCCTTTGGTAAATGGGACGGCTGGGTGACTTATATGGATGTATTGACCACAGGAATTTTCTTTGTAGGCATGTGGCTGATGGCTAAAAAAAGACTGGAGAATTGGATCTACTGGATTATTGGTGATCTTATTTCTATTCCTTTATATTATTACAAAGGCCTAACTTTTACATCTATTCAATACCTACTTTTTACTATCATTGCCGTATATGGATTTTTAGAATGGAAAAAGAACTTAAACAAGCCCAAAGCCAACTTATTAAACTAGTCCTTTTTGGGCCAGAATCTACGGGTAAGTCTAGTTTGGCTAAAGCATTGGCAGATACATACACCACAGAGTGGGTGCCTGAATTCGCCAGGGCCTATCTCCAGGAAAAATACGATAATTCTGCAGAGGTTTGTGCGCCGTCAGACCTTATTCCTATAGCCAAAGGACAAATTCAGCTAGAAAATGCTAAAGCAGAAAAAGCAAATAAGTATCTGTTTTGTGATACCAATGTTTTGCAAACTTTGACTTACGCCAATGTGTATTACGATAATTTCAAAGATGCTATTCTGGAGCAGTGCGTAAGTCAACATAAGTATACCCATTACTTTCTCACTTACATAGATACCCCTTGGGTAGGGGACGATTTAAGAGACAAGCCCGATGAAAGAAAAGAAATGTTTACTATCTTTGAAAAGGTACTTATCCAGAGAAATCTTCCTTACACTACTTTAAAGGGAAGTCTTAAGCAACGTTTACAAAAAGCCGCATCTATTATAAAAACACTTTAATCAATTTCATGCAATTTCATCCTAAAGATTTAGCTCAAATTAAAGAACACGACCTTAGCGTTCAAAAAATTAAACAAGATTTACATCACTTCAAAACCGGATTTCCCAATCTAGAAATTGTGAAACCAGCTACTCTGGACGATGGGATAATCAGGTTAAATACTGAAGAAAAAAGTGAGTTGATGGAAACCTATCAGAAGGCAGATTATGAGGTTTTGAAATTTGTTCCGGCTAGTGGTGCAGCTTCTAGGATGTTTAGGGTATTACATCAATTTATTGAAGAATTCCCTTCAGCTCATCTCAGTTACAAAGAGTTTATAAGCCAAGATCAATTCAAGACTTTAGAGGATTTTTTTAATTCAATAGAGCAACTTTCATTTTATGAACATTTAGCACTGGCCCTAAGAGGTAAAGGAATAGATATTGACTCTCTTACTCAGGATCAAAAAATGCTCCAACTGTCCAGACAAATGCTGGCTACAGAATGCTTCAACATGGGAGATTTACCCAAAGGGCTCATTCCTTTTCATAAGTATCGCGATGGGAAACTAACTGCTTTTGAAGAGCATTTTTATGAGGCTTTAAGCTATGCGGTTAAGAAGAATACTGCACGTCTTCATTTCACAATCTCTGAAGGTCATCTCAATAAATTTAAACAGAAATTGAAAGAATTTCAGCCTACAATTGAGCAGGAAACCGGAGTGAAATTTGAGGTTAGTTTCTCGTTTCAGCATCCGTCTACAGACACTATATGTCTCGATTCTAAAGGCGAAATCTACAGAAATGAGGATGGAGAGATTTTATTTAGACCGGCAGGACATGGTGCTTTAATTGAAAATTTAAACGGACTTGATGCAGATTTAGTTTTTATTAAAAATATTGATAATGTTTCTCATCAAAAAACAGCTTTAGAGACCAATCAGTCCTCTTTAGAATATAAATCAGTTCTCGCTGGATTATTGATTCAACTTCAACAGAAGTCGTTTTCTTTTTTATCGAATCTGGATAAGCATCCAGCTGACAGAGACTTGCTTGAAGAAGCGGTTTCCTTTTTGAGAAAAGACCTAAACATACTTCTAGACATTGAAACCAAAGAGGAGGTCGTTCATTATCTCAACAGGCCGATACGTGTTTGTGGTATGGTGATTAATGAAGGCGCGCCAGGAGGTGGGCCGTTTTGGATTAAAAATAATGACGGTAGCATATCGTTACAAATAGTTGAAAAATCTCAAATCGATTTATCGCAAGAAGACCAAATCAAAAAAATGGAAGCTTCGACTCATTTCAATCCTGTGGATATTGTTTGCAGCTTGAAAAATTATAGAGGAGAGACTTTTGATTTGAAACAATTTGTGGATACCAATAAAGGATTTATCGCTAAAAAGTTTGTGGGAGGTGAAGCGATAAAAGCTCTTGAATTACCAGGTCTTTGGAACGGAGGTATGGCCTTTTGGAATACGGTTTTTGTAGAGGTGCCTGCGGAGAGTTTCAATCCGGTAAAAACAGTTGCAGATTTACTGAAACCTGGGCATCAACCACGGTCTGATGTTTGATAAAAAGCGACTCTATAAAGAACTTGAGTTCCAGTTTGCCTTGAGTGGTGGACCAGGCGGTCAGCATGTCAATAAAACAGAAACTAAAGTCATTATCACCTGGAACCCGGCAACCTCCGCTGTTTTTACTGAAGCTCAAAAAGGCTTAATACAAAATAAACTGGCTTCCAGAATTAATGCAGAGGGAGCTCTTAAAGTGAGCGTGGCTCAAACCCGTAGCCAGCTTCAGAATAAAAAACTTGCGGTGACTATGCTTGAAAACTTATTGTCTAAAGCACTCCAGAAACCTAAGAAAAGAATAAAAACCAAGCCTTCCCGTTCATCTAAGTTAAAACGGCTACAGAAGAAAAAACAGCACTCCGATAAAAAGCAGTTGAGGAAGAAACCGAAACTTTAAAATATACGTGTTTTTAAAATTGCCAATCAAAACTGAATAGCTAGATTTGCGCGAAATCTCAAAGGGGTGTTTTGTGAAAACAAGACTGAGATCATACCCAATGAACCTGGGCGAGTAATGTTGCCAAGGGAAAATGACACTATGTGTTGTCTTACATTGTATTTACTCCTGATGCCAAAGTGGTGATCGGGTTTTTTTATGTTTAATTTTGAATAATGGCCCCTTTTATTCGTAAATCGTTTTACGAATGAAAACCAAATTAGTTCTACTATGCGCCCTCTTCTTTGGATGGCAATCTTTCTCACAAAATTTAAGTATTGAAGGGAAAGTCACTGATCAAGGACAGCCACTTTATGGTGTAAGTGTCTATGCGAAATCTACAGCTTTCGGAACCGTTACCGATGAAAACGGAAACTATCAGCTGAAAGTTCCTCCTGGAGAATATACCTTAGTTTTTAAGTTTGGGAACCTGAGGGAGTTTGATATTATGGTCAACCAAAACCAAACTTTAAATGTCGACATGTCTAAAGCTGAAGAATCTCTGGATGAAGTACTGGTTCAGGCTTTTAGAGTAGATGCAGATTCTCCTATTACACATTCCAATTTTAGCAAAGCCGAAATTGAAGAGCGAAATTTGGGTCAGGATATCCCCGTTTTGCTTAACGTTTTGCCTTCCGTAGTGTCTACTACCGATGCAGGGAACGGTGTGGGCTACACCTCTATAAGGGTAAGAGGTAGTGACGCCTCCAGAGTTAATGTCACTTTAAATGGGATACCTTTCAACGACCAAGAAAGTCAAGGTTCATTTTGGGTGAATTTACCCGACTTTGCCTCTTCTACAGAAAATTTACAATTGCAAAGAGGTGTGGGAACTTCTACCAATGGTTCTGGTGCTTTTGGGGCAAGTCTAAACATCCTGACCGAGGCCAAAAGTGATAAAGCCAGTGCAGAATTGAGTAATTCTTTTGGTTCTTTCAACACGAGAAGGCATACTGTAGAATTTGGAACTGGACTTTTAGAAGATAACTTCACCTTTTCCGGACGTCTTTCTCAAATTAAATCTGATGGCTATATCGACAGAGCCTTTTCAGATTTAAAATCTTATTTTTTACAAGGAACCTTCCAGGACGGCGGAACATATATCAAGGCGCTAGCTTTCGGAGGAAATAATATCACTTACCAGGCTTGGAATGGTATAGATAGACAAACCCTTGAGGAGGACAGAACCTTCAATCCTTCTGGACAGTATACCGATGAAAATGGTGAAACTCAATTTTATGACAATGAAGTCGATAACTACAAACAAGATCATTATCAGCTGCATTGGAATCAGCGCTTGGATCAAAACTGGTCAAGTAACCTGAGTTTGAATTACACTTA
>CAZOAD010000061.1:0-1185 GCA_964577705.1 uncultured Mesohalobacter sp. | reverse complement strand
TATTATTTTGGAGTAGGAACCAAGCAGGAATTTACAGCTTTTAGTAAAGCGACTTGGCGTATCAATGACCAAATCAGCATTTTTGGAGATGTGCAAGGACGTTTTGTGAATTACAAAACCCGTGGGTTAACCTCCGATAAGGTGAATCTCTTAGTAAATGAAAACTTCAACTTCTTTAATCCAAAAGCTGGAATCACTTATCAAATTAATGATAGCCAGCAACTTTACGGATCTTACGGGAAAGCCCAAAGAGAACCAAGGCGAAGAGATTTTGAAGAAGGCATCACCAATCCCGAAATCCTGGATGATTTTGAATTGGGCTATAGACTCAGAATTGGTAATTCTACTATCAACACCAATGCGTATTATATGTACTATCAAGACCAAATGGTCTTAACTGGAGCGCTGGATGATGTTGGAGCTCCCATACGTGAAACTAGTGGAGAAAGCTACAGACTAGGTTTAGAAATCGATGCAGACATAAAGATTACTAAGGTGTTTTCTGCCCGTCCGAATTTGACTTTGAGCCGAAATAAAAATATTGATTTCACTGCAAATCTTGATGGGGAGCTACAACAGCTTGGAGAAACCAATATTTCATATTCTCCAGAAATCATAGCAGCTAATCAATTGATCTATCACCCTAGTGATGTTTTTCAAGTTAGCTTGATTTCTAAATACGTTGGCGAACAATACATGGGAAATATAGATAGTGAAGTGTCATTACTGGATAGTTTCTTCACCAATGACATCAATATCGTTTACGAGTGGAAGGATGCGCCATTATTTAAATCGGTTGTGTTTACCGGATTGATCAACAATGTACTTGATGTGAAGTACGAATCGAATGGTTACTTTTTCTTTTTTGATACTCAAAACGAAGCAGGGGAAACGCAAACTGTTGAGGGAGCTGGATTTTATCCCCAGGCAGGAATCAACTTTCTGGCTGGAGTAACTTTGAAGTTTTAATCTATTGAGCTTAAATTTTATCCTAAAATGTAAAGACCTAGATCATCGAGGTCTTTTTTATTAGGGTTCTATCAAAAAATCAAGTGAAATTAATCTACAAACGTTGCTGATTTTAAAATCGCCTCAATCTCAAACATCTGTAAGCGTTTGGAAGAAGAGGGTTTAAATACAAAACCTTCGAGAATGACATAGCGGTCTTTTTTTTCATCCTTAATG
>CAZOAD010000060.1:0-13849 GCA_964577705.1 uncultured Mesohalobacter sp. | reverse complement strand
TTGAAATTCTGTTTGTAGAGCAATTCCACTGTTCACAGTTTTCTCTGTTCCTCTGACTGCTCCCATATGGGTAATTCTATCAATCGCTTGTACTTTGGTGTTAATTGTTTTCATTATGCTTTCTAATGATTGAGAAGAAGGTTGAATGATATAAACAAAACTCCCGCTACCGCGGGAGTTTTTCTTTTCCGGAAAGTGCTTAAAAGAAAAAAGCAACTCCGAAGAATTGCTTTTAAAAAGTAGATGAGAACTCCGGAGGTTTAATTCCGGAGGATTCATCAAGTAATTTTTGCCCCCCAGTAAAAATTACTATTCGTTCTCATCTATTTAAATTATGGTAAGGATTCCAGCTTATTCTTGTGTTTAAAAAGAACATCAAGAGTTGAGGATGGAATGTCCTGATTATAAAGTGTTTCGTAGTACAATTTAATATTTTTTTTCTCTTTTTCATAACATGCCTTCAAATTTAAATTATTGAAGGTATTCCGGGCCAGGTAATCCAGCTTAAGAAAGACAGGTAAAAAATTTAATACTGCAGTTCCAACAGTAGAAGTCTGGATGGAATTTTTTATGTTAAAAAGAAGCTTTCTTAACTCCAGTTTGGCTTTTTCTCTAATCTCTATCAATTTCGCAATATTCTCAGCCATGTCTTTATCTTCCTGCTTCAGGTCGTAATAAAGCACATAGTACATTTGAAGTAGATCATCATTTGACAGATCTAATTTTAATAGCTGAGAGTATAATTGAAATTGCATCTTCCTTTACTTAAAAGAGTAAATTATCTATGATAAATGTAATCTTTATTTCTTCTCTTGAAGATGCTAATAATGTGATTAACAGAATTTTATGCTTTGTGTAAGAAGTTGAGTAAGAAACGTGAAAATCTTAACGAATTGAAGAAAATCCATTAAGAAAAGGGGGGAGTATTTTTAATCTGTAGAAAGTGCCCAGAGCGGGACTCGAACCCGCACGCTCTAATGAACACATGGCCCTCAACCATGCCTGTCTACCAGTTCCAGCACCTGGGCATTCTTTAAGATTTCATTAACAAACCCGCAGGTACATTTTTAAGAAATCAAATAATAAAAAAAGTGACCTTGAACTTTTTTAGTTGAAAAACAAAGAAGATTTGTAAAACAACTAGAGCAAAATTGATTCTGAATAGATCATTTCGTTTCACCTAAAGATCTGGAGGTTAACCTTCCAGAAGATCTTCTAAACTAAAAGCGTGCTCGAAAAGTGAGTCGTGAAGTATCTTGCAGAATCCTGTGTTAAATAAGTGACCTGGCTGGGACTCGAACCCAGGACCCTCTCCTTAAAAGGGAGATGCTCTACCAACTGAGCTACCAGATCTTGAAAATATTAGTAAGAACTTAAATAAATACTTTTAATAAAATTCCCGTGACTAGCACGGGATATCTAAGTGATCTGGCTGGGGCTTCCTTCGACTTCGCTTAAAAGCTACACTCAGGATAAACTTCTTGCCAAAACATCAAACTTTTATTAGTGATCTGGCTGGGGCTCGAACCCAGGACCCTCTCCTTAAAAGGGAGATGCTCTACCAACTGAGCTACCAGATCTTTTGCGTCTTTTTGCGGGTGCAAATATAATATCTTCCTTTGTTATTTCAAGGAAAAATAAATTAAATTTGAAACATTTTTAATTTGTTCATACTTGAAGTTTATGAAGTTAGTTTTACTAGGATATATGGGTGTTGGCAAGTCAACTTTAGGTAGGCTCTTTGCTGAAACTTTTCAATTGAAATTTATAGATCTGGATTCTTATATAGAAAATAGAGAGCAACTTTCGATTCCGGAGCTATTTAAAGAAAAGGGGGAAATCTATTTCAGAAGAGTAGAATCAGAATCTTTAAAGGAAATCTTGTCAGGTCAAAACCACTTTGTGTTGTCACTTGGTGGAGGCACTCCTGTTTATGCTAATAACATGGAACAGATCAAAGAGTCTAAAGGCGTAACTTCGGTCTATTTAAAGTTACAATTGAAAGAACTTGTGGATAGGCTTTTTGAACAAAGGCTCTCAAGACCTCTAATTTCTCACTACACTGATAAGGATGAGTTTGAAGAGTTTGTGAGAAAACATTTATTTGAAAGGCAGCCATTTTATTTTATGGCCGACCAAATTCTAGACGTTACAGATAAAACACCTTCTATGTGTTTAGAAGCTCTGATAAATTTATTGAATAGAAATACTTAAATCAGTTCAGCTTTTGCAGGAGTGTCAAAATTTACTTGAACACTTTCATTTATAGAAGTTGATAAGGATATACCCTTGAAATCTGCCTTAATTGGAAAATTTTTATGGTTTCTGTCCACTAAAACTGCAGTTTTGAACTGTTTAAGTGGAACATCCAGAAAATGTTTGGCAGCAAACATCAGCGTGGAGCCTGTGTTTAAAACGTCATCTACCAATATCAAACTCTTGTTTTTGTATACTGTAGATTCTATAGATACTTCAACGGCTTGAAGGGGGTTTTTCTTGTTGATTTTGACATGAGCCAGGATGATTTCCTGCTTTGATAATTTTTTGAGATCTTCTATGATTAACTTAGCAAATACAGCACCATTTTTTTCTATCCCGGCAACAATAATCGTTTCATCCTCAAGGCAAGTTTCGAGTATTTGAAGTGAAATGCGCTTGGTTTTAATTCTAATATCTTCTTCAGTTAAAATTAAAGTTGCTTCTGTTTCCATATTATTCTTCTATGTCGTCTTTGATATTTTCTTTGAGGTCATCAATCTCTCTTCTATCTTTCTTGGTAGGCCTACCTGTGCCTTTTTTTCTGTAATAGTCTTGCGAGTATTTGAGTAAGTCAAGTTTTTCTAAGTTTTCTTTTGGGGTGATGTCGTTGCAATAAATACTCACCAATTTAGCACCCACCCTGGATTTGGGTAAATCTAAAATTTCAATTTGATAATTGATCTGATTTTTTCTAATTTCAACTTTATCGGTCGGGTAAACATTACGCGAGGGTTTTACAGATTCACCACCAATTTTCACATGACCTTTCTTACAGGCATTTGTTGCAATGCTTCTTGTTTTAAAATATCTTACTGACCACAAGTATTTATCAACCCTCATCAAATCCAAATTTAATAGTGAACAAAAATATAAGAAAATCGTATCTTGCCACAAAAAATACAGTTAAATGAAAATGCAGAATTTAGTTTTAATATTTACTTTTTTTATTATCCTGTCATGTAGTTCAGACGATGATGATGGAGGAGTTCAAGTTGTTGTTAGAAGTCCTGAAGAAGTGAAAGTGGAAAATATGGAAGAGATTGAAACTTTTTTAGAAACTCATTATTATGAATTAATTGACAATCCAGAAAATCCAAACTTCCAAAGTATTGTTTATAAAGAAATAGGAGAGGAAGACACGGACAAACAACCAGTAATGGAGTCAGAATTTTTAAAATCAAAGACGGTAACTCAATTAGAAGTCGATTATACTTTATACTATCTTCAAATAAGAGAAGGTGCTCAATCTATAAGAAAACCCACTTTCGCAGATTCTGTTTTGGTCACTTATAATGGATTTTCTCTTAATAATAGGGTTACTTTCGATAATTCACCAAATCCTGTATGGTTTGATTTGACAAGTAATATTATTGGATTTTATGAAGTAATGGATGAGTTTAGAGGTTCTACTGGTGTTGAAGAAAATGAAGATGGCACTGTTACCTTTAATGATGATTTTGGTTTTGGTTCAGTTTTTATTCCTTCCGGTATAGCTTATTTTTCTGCTCCTCCACCTAACTCTGGAATCAATGCTTACGAACCTCTTGTATTCAATATCCAGCTATATAAATCTTTAGAGTCAGATCATGATGATGATGGAGTTCCGTCCTGGATGGAAGATACAAATGGCAATAGAGTACCTAACTTTGCAGACACAGATGATGATGGTGATGGTGTCCCAACTCGCGAGGAAATAAATTTCGATGAAGATGGAAGCCTTATTCTTCCTCTTCCAGATTCCAACGGAAATGGTACACCTGATTACTTAGACCCTACTTTTCCTGAATCGAATTAGATAATTTTTAAATTTTAGACATAAAAAATCCCTTAAATTTAATTTTAAGGGATTTTTTTATGTGAACTCATAGACCTTAAATACTTCTTTCTGTATCGAAATTCTCAAGGTATTCTTTCATGCGTTGTATAAATTGTCCTCCAAGTGCCCCATTTACAACTCTGTGGTCATAACTATGAGAAAGAAACATCTTATGGCGTATGCCGATAAAATCTCCTTCAGGAGTCTCAATTACTGCGGGCACTTTTCTAATAGCTCCTAAGGCTAATATACCAACTTGAGGTTGATTGATGATTGGTGTACCCATTACACTACCAAATGTACCAACATTTGTAACGGTATACGTACCTCCTTGAGTTTCATCTGGTTTTAGCTTACCATCCCTGGCTCTTCCCGCGAGATCATTTACCTTTTTGGCCATGCCAAGCAAGTTAAGTTGATCTGCATCTCTTATAACAGGAACAATTAGATTACCATCTGGTAAAGCAGCAGCCATCCCAAGATTAATGTGTTTTTTCATTACAATTCTATCTCCATCTAAAGAGATATTAATCTTAGGAAAGTCTTTTATAGTCTTTGCTACAGCTTCCATGAAAATAGGAGTGAAAGTCAATTTTTCACCTTCTCTTTTCTGGAATTCATTTTTGTGCTTATTTCTCCAATTCCAAATACTGGTAACATCTACTTCAATAAAAGATTGAACGTGTGCAGAAGTTTGAGTACTAGCAATCATATGGCTAGAAATTAATTTACCCATTCTGCTCATTTCAACGACTTCATCTTCTGCATTGATATTTACAGGCGTACTTGGTTTAGGAGGTTGTGAAGGTTCAACTTGTTTTGGTTGAGGTTTTTCAGTGGCATGTTTTTCTGGCTTAGAGGTCATTTTGCCTTCTTTTTTGTCTTTCACATAAGCCAAAATATCATCTTTAGTGACCCTTTCGTCTAGCCCCGTTCCCTTGATGCTTTCAAGTTCTTCTAAAGAAATATTCTCTTTGTTAGCAATGTTTTTGACCAGAGGTGAATAAAATCTTGAAGATTCGGAATAGTTAGACGTAAAGTCTGTTGTAGATTTTGCCTCATTCACACTCTCTTCTACAACAGAAGCAGCTTCTTCAATTTCATTAGAATCTGTCTCTTCATCTGGATCCGCTGAAGAGTCATCATCACTTCCTTCAACTTCAATAATAGCTACAACTTCACCAACTTTAACCACATCATCAACTTCAAAAAACTTTTCTACCAGAACTCCATCGTATTCACTAGGAACTTCAGAATCTACCTTGTCTGTTGCAATCTCCAGGACTGCTTCATCAGCTTCAATGGTGTCTCCAACTTCTTTTAACCAGCTAGTTATGGTTGCCTCGGCAACACTTTCCCCCATCTTGGGTAATTTTAATTCTTTTTTTGCCATATATATAACCTAAAAGGTGTTTTTGTATTTGAATTTGCAAATTTAGTAAAATTAAGCAAGTTAGATTGCTAAGTTGTTATCTTCTTAACTTAGATCAATAACTTCACCTTTCATATATTTACTCTCACTTCCAATCATGAATTTGTAGTTTCTGGGTATAATTCTGAAGGCGTTATTTCTCGATCTTAGGTCTGTCATAATTTTGATACACTGACTATATTGAAGCTGATTAGCATCCATGATGATAAACCCATCTTCTATTTCAGAATTTATGTCAGAAGCAAGACTGAAGTTAGGATTGAATCTGGCTTTAATTTTATCTTGCAAACATTTATTTTTTGATACCAAATGCAATTCTTTAAATTCCTTGCTTTGTGCCTTAATTGATCTTAATCTCATTTTTTCCAACGCCATGGTAACTCTAAGGCTCTGTTTAACAAGTTTGAAAGAGGTCTTGTAATTCCTAAAATGCTTTTTATAAAAAATATACATAGCATTGAAAAAGCGATTTAAATAAACCTGATCTTTAGTCGTGCTTTCTCCTTTAAAGTGTAAAACCTGGGTAGATCCTAGATAGTAATTTTGAAAACCAGCTTTTAAAATTCTATAGCTTAGATCTATATCTTCTCCGTACATGAAGTAATCTTCGTCAAAGCCTCCAATCTGTTGGTATAGTTCAGTTTTCATAAACATAAAAGCACCGACTAAAATATCTGTAGGACCCTTCTGATCTTTTTCCAGCTTGAAATTATAATAGGAGGAACAATTTCCCATTAGTTTCTTCAGCGCCACTCCAGGAGTTGGAATATTTCGTTTGCTTTCCTGTAAAAACTCACCAGATCCGTCCACAAGTTGAACGCCAATGGCTCCCGGATTTTTTAGGCTTTGGTAATATGCAATAAGTTTGATAAAACAATCTTCAGGAACAACAGTGTCTGGATTTAAAATACACAGGAATTCGCCTTTAGCTTGATTTACTCCAATATTGTTTCCTTTAGAAAAACCTAAATTTTCTGTATTCCTTATAAAGTGAACTTCAGGAAAATTCTTATCTACCAATTCGTAACTCTCATCCTCAGAATTATTGTCAACAACAATTATTTCAGCTTCTATCCTCTCAGTTGCTTTTGTAACACTATCCAGGCATAACATCAGATGATGTGGTACTTTATAGTTTAATATGACAATAGAAAGTTTCAATAAACTTAATTTTTTAGTGAATTTTCAAAAGGCACGCGCTGTAAGATACTTCTCCCCAGGGTGATTTCATCCGCATATTCCAATTCATCTCCAATGGAAATTCCTCTAGCAATTGTAGACGTCTTTAGATGGTTTTCAGATGATTTTATCTGTTTATAGATATAAAAATTTGTAGTATCGCCCTCCATTGTACTGCTTAAAGCGAAGATAATTTCTTTTACTTCTCCTGTCTTGATTTTAGTAATCAAACTCTCTATATTAAGCTGGTTAGGTCCAACACCATCCATAGGACTTATCTTGCCTCCTAAAACGTGGTATATACCTTTGTACTGTTCTGTATTTTCTATAGCCATTACGTCTCTTATGTCCTCAACCACACATATAATAGAATGATCTCGTGACTTGTCTTTACAAATCCCGCAAATCTCATGGTCTGATATGTTGTGACAGCTCTCACACTGCTTCACTTTGGTCTTAAGATCGACCAGAGCAGTAGCAAGATCTGTGGTTTGAGACTGAGGCTGTTTTAATAAATGTAAAGCCAAACGAAGTGCTGTTCGTTTACCAATTCCTGGTAGCAATGCAATTTCTTCTATTGCCTTTTCAAGATACTTAGATGAAATCTCCATACAGGGCTAAAATACAATTTTGAGTGTTCTTTTTATAAAAATCTTAAGAAAACATTTGTATTTTCGCCCCCCAAACTTTGAAATATGCAAGCTTACCAGATTTTACTTCTTGTTTTAGCTTATTTTGTTATCCTTATCCTCATTTCATTTTTAACCAATAAAAGTGGTAGTAACTCAGAGTTTTTTCAGGCTAACAAGCAGTCTCCCTGGTATTTGGTGGCTTTTGGAATGATAGGAGCCTCTCTAAGCGGGGTTACTTTTATATCTATTCCAGGGACAGTAGCTTTTAGTAGTTTTAGCTACTTTCAAGTGGTTCTAGGTTACACCATTGGTTATGCGGTTATCAGTTTAGTTTTAATGCCGCTTTATTACAGATTGAACCTGACTTCTATATACACTTATTTGGACACCCGCTTTGGAAATTCCGCCTATAAAACCGGAGCATCTTATTTTATTTTATCTAGAATAGTCGGGGCTAGCTTCAGGCTTTTTTTGGTTGCCAATGTGCTTCAGCTTATCGTTTTTGATGCCCTAGGAATTCCTTATTATATAACAGTAAGCATTACGATTTTGTTAATTTGGTTATACACCTTCAGGAGTGGGATCAAAACGATTGTTTGGACCGATACTTTACAGACCTTGTTTATGCTAGTTGCTTTAGGGATCTCTATCTACTTTATATCTGATGCTCTCCATATTGAAAACCTATGGAGTTATGTAGGTTCTCATGATAATTTTCAAATTTTCTTTTTTGATGATTATAAAAGTTCAGATTTCTTCATCAAACAATTTATCTCAGGGATGTTTATTGCTATTGTGATGACGGGTCTGGATCAGGATATGATGCAAAAAAACTTAACCTGCAGAACACTTGAAGATGCTCAAAAAAATATTTTTTGGTTTACACTGGTGCTAACTGTAGTTAATTTTTTGTTTCTATTGTTAGGCCTTTTATTAACTGATTATGCCGATTTGGTTGGTATTACAGAAACAAGGGATGATTTGTTTCCTGCTGTAGCTACTTCGGGTGTATTAGGGGTTGCAGTTGCAGTTACTTTTATTCTAGGCCTTATTGCAGCGGCTTATTCCAGTGCAGATAGCGCGCTTACTTCGCTTACAACTTCTATTAGTATTGATATTTTAGACATTCAGAAACGCTATTCTGAAGCTTCTCAAACCAAGGTTAGAAAGCTTATTCATATTTTTATTTCTTTAGTGTTAATTGCTGTGATGATGATTTTCAAATATGCTATCGCAGATAAAAGTGTAATCAACAAATTGTTTGAGTTTGCTGGATATACTTATGGACCCCTCTTAGGCCTTTACGCTTTTGGATTATTTACAAAATGGAAAGTTAAAGACAAATGGATACCAGTCGTAGCAATTTTGTCTCCAGTACTCTCTTATGTGATAAGTGCTTTTAGTTTTTCTTACCTCAACTTTGAGTTTGGTTTCTTTATTTTGATTTTAAATGGATTACTTACTTTCTTAGGTTTAATATTGATTCGTTCCCAGCAAAACCAAAGTACAAGCATTTAGGGTTTCAATGTTTGCTTTTTTAAGCTTGTTTTCCAAATCAGGATTTTCACTGCCAGGATTGAAAATAACTCTCCTGGGTTTAAGATCGATAAGGAAGTCCTCGTATAATTTTTGAATTTCAGGATTTATATAGAGGGTAACCGTATCTATGTTTTCCTGGGCAGATACTTCTGTAAGAATTTGAACCCCACCCACTTTACCTTTTACCTTGCCTAAAGCAACAACCTCATGGTTTTGTTCCTGTAAAGCTTTAATTGCTTTGTTGGAATACCTACTTGTATTTTCTGAAGCTCCTATAACGAGTGTTTTATTAGTCATGGTATTATTTTTTGTTTAAGGAAGGTTTGGGTTTGATTATCAATGTGTTAAAGTCTGTTAACAATCGTAACAAACAGAGTTTTTCTGCGTTTATACTATAAAATATTATTACTTGGATTAGCCTCTGGTAAACTCATTTTAATAAAGAAAAGGTAATCAACTCGATTGCCTTTTTTTAGTTTAAAATTATTTGGTCGCCTATCTCAAGTTTTAATTCTGCTACTGTTCCAGCATTAACTTCCAATACATAAAGCGAAGGGATTCCTGAAGGAATCAGTTCTTCAGAAAGTGGAGTGGTATTCAGGTTAAAATCAACAATTTTCAGGTTTTGGTCAAAATATATTAAGTCCAAAGGTAAAAAGGTATTTTTCATGTAAAACGAAGGGCGAGCTGCTTCATCTTTGTAGACAAAAAGCATACCCTGATTTGTTTTCATTTTCTTTCTATGCATTAAACCTGTTTCCTTTTCGTAATCAGATACAGCCAATTCAATTTCAAATGTAGGTTCGAGCGTATCTTTATTTTGAACAAACCTTAGAAGAGTGTCTTTTTTGAATATGAAATCTTGCGTTATATCCTGGGTTTGATTTTTATCAGATTGACATGATAAAACCAGAACGCTAAAAGTTAAGGCTAAAATGAATTTAAGCAGTTTCATTTTTTAAAACCTTTTTGTTTGAAAAGTAGATAATGCCCAATCCAATTAGAATCATGGGGATACTTAATAACTGCCCCGTATTGAATACCCAATCCGCTCTTTCGGCGACTTGAGGTTCCTTTACATATTCTACAATGAAACGAATCGTCCAAAGCAAGGTGAAGAAAATTCCAAAGAGGACCCCTCTTTTTTGCTTTAATTTGGTTTTCCAGAACAGAAGTGATAAAATTCCAAAAAGGATCAAATAGCAGACAGATTCATACAATTGAGCGGGATGTCTGGGAAAACTTTCTCCAAGCTGAACGAAAACAACTCCATAGTCTGAATGGGTTGCTTTACCAACGATTTCAGAATTTAAAAAATTGCCTATTCTTACGAAGACCGCTCCAAAAGCGACAGGTATAGTAATGCGGTCTAATATCCAAAATATGGGTTTTTTTGAAACCTTTTTGCTATAAAAATACATGCCAATAGCAATTCCAATTGCAGCACCATGACTTGCAAGACCTCTAAAGCCGGTCAACTCAATTTCTGGTACAAAACTGACAGGTAAAAAAACGGAGAGGGGGTCTTCCAAAAATAATTCGGGCTGATAAAAAATAACGTGTCCCAACCTCGCGCCAATTAGGGTGGACAATATGGTGTAGATGAGAAGCTTATCCAGCTTTTCTAAAGAAACATTTTCAGAAATAAAAATGCGTTTGGTAATGTAAAACCCAGAGCCAAAAGCAATGAGGAACATTAAACTATAATAGCGAAGGGTTAAAATTCCTAAATCGATTCCTAGTGAAGGATCCCATTGGATAGCTTGGAGCATGCTTAATAATTTTGTGGGCTAATATACAGATTATTGAAATGTTGACCTCTCATCTGGATTGTTTTTGGGTTTTGGAACCGGGTCGTAACCAGATTTTCCCCAAGGATGGCATTTTGAAATTCGAATTATGCTTAGATAGAAACCTTTAATGAGTCCATGAGTTTTGAAGGCTTCCAGTGAATAATGAGAACAAGTAGGTTGAAATCTGCAACTGGGCCCTAAAAGTGGAGAAATAATCCATTGGTAAAACTTAATCAGCACGACGAACGGAAAAATCAGCACTTTACGCCACATGGCTTATGAATGTATCTGAAATGTAGTTCCTTCCCGGTTGTCCTTTAATTCAACATTCATTTCTAATAACTTGTCTCGAATCTTATCACTGGTTTCAAAATCTTTGTTGAGGCGCGCGTGATTTCTCATTTCAATCAAAAATTCTATCAATTCCTCAAAATCATCTGAGTTGCTGTTTGTATTAGAATTTCCTTGTACATCCTCAAGTCCCATCACATCAAAAATGAAGTCCTTCATGGTCGTGCTAAGTAATTCTAAGCTTTTTTCACTTAAGTCTAATTTGTTGGCTTTGGCTAAATTAATTTGTTTAACGGCTTCAAACAGGTGTGCGATAAGAATTGGGCTGTTAAAGTCATCGTTCATGGCTTCATAACACTTGTCTCTCCAGGCCGAAACGTCAAATTCTGATGTTTTCGAAGCTTTTATAGTTTGCAAAGTAGATAGACTTTCCATCAGTTTATGAAACCCTTTTTCGGCTGCAGATAAAGCTTCATCAGAAAAGTCAAGAATACTTCTGTAATTGGCTTGAAGCATAAAAAATCTAACTACTGGGGCTTGGTAAGATTTTGACAGGTTTTCATTTTCCCCTGTAAACAATTCTCTTGGCAAAATATTATTCCCAGTACTTTTTGACATTTTTTTGCCGTTAAGCGTCAACATATTGGCATGCATCCAGTAATTCACCGGGTCTTTTCCATTGGAAGCATGGCCTTGAGCAATTTCGCATTCGTGGTGAGGAAATTTCAAATCCATTCCGCCTCCATGAATGTCAAATTGGTCTCCAAGATATTTAGAACTCATCACTGTGCACTCCAGATGCCATCCAGGAAAACCAACACTCCAGGGTGATGGCCAGCGCATGATGTGTTGGGGTTCCGCTTTTTTCCATAGTGCAAAATCCTGCGGATTTTTCTTGTCAGATTGCCCTGCTAGCTCTCTTGTATTTGCGATAAGGTCTTCAATTTTTCTACCGCTAAGTTTTCCGTAATGCTGGGACTCGTTATACTTCATCACGTCGAAGTAAACATTGCCATTGACTTCGTAAGCCAAACCTTTATCTATAATGGTTTTGATAGTTTCAATCTGCTCGATAATATGTCCCGTTGCGGTAGGTTCGATGCTAGGAGAGAGGTTGTTAAATTTCTCAAGGATTTGATGAAAATCTACACTGTATTTTTGAACCACTTCCATCGGTTCAATTTCCATGAGTTTTGCTTTTTTAGCAATTCGATCTTCACCCTCTTCTCCATCATTTTCCAGATGGCCAGCATCTGTAATATTTCTTACGTATCTAACCTTGTAGCCTAAATGCTTTAAGTAACGAAACACCAGATCAAAAGAAATGAAAGTTCTACAATTGCCTAAATGCACGTTGCTATAGACAGTCGGTCCGCAAACATACATGCCCACATACCCTTTCGTAATTGATTTGAACTCTTCTTTTTCTCCGGAAATAGAATTGTAAATCTTTAAAGACTGGTGCTCGTATAAAGCCATTAGTTAAAATTTTGTATCTAATTTTATGTAGTTGAGAAGTTCTTTTCTCATCGTTTCATCTTTGAATTTGCCCCCAAATTCACTAGTTACTGTGCTACTTTCAATATCATTAATACCTCTACTGTTCACGCAAAGGTGTTTTGCATCAATAATACAAGCTACATCTTCAGTATCTAAGGCTTTTTGAAGCTCTTTTACGATTTGCATCGTTAATCGCTCTTGTACCTGTGGGCGTTTTGCATAATAATGCACAATTCTGTTCATTTTTGAAAGGCCTACCACTCTGCCGCTTGAGATATAGGCCACATGGGCTCTCCCAATAATAGGCAGAAGATGATGCTCGCAAGTGGAGTAGACCGTTATGTTTTTCTCAACAAGCATTTCTCCGTACTTGTAATTGTTCTCAAAGGTAGAAGCCTTGGGTTTTTTTTGAGGACTTAACCCCCCAAAGATTTCGTTCACATACATTTTAGCAACCCGTTTAGGAGTCCCCATGAGGCTATCATCTGTCATGTCCATCCCCAAGGTTTGCATGATTTCATGAACGTGGCCTTCAATTTTATCGATCTTATCTTGGTCAGACATATCAAAAGCATCCTCTCTTATGGGATTCTCGTAAGAGGTAGCCACGTGATTATCACCGATTTCGTCTGTTATTTCGTCGTGTTTGTGTTCGCACATTTCTTAAAAATTAGTAGCTGCAAAGATAGCTTTTTTGTGCTTTTCGTTGCTGTAAGTTTGTTCTTTATCAGCATTTCGTATATAAATTAACTAAGCTTTTGTATTTATTCTGAATTTGGAACCGTTTCAATAATGTACGAGTGAGTTGACCTTTGAATTGGGAAGAAGCTTGCGACCCTCAAGAAAATCCAATTCAATAATAAAATTCACTTGAACAATTTCTCCACCTAACTTATTGATGAGTTTACAGGCAGCCGCAGCAGTTCCTCCTGTAGCCAACAGATCATCATGTATTAGGATGCGTTCTCCTTTTTGAATGGAGTCCGTATGAATTTCAATGCGGTCACTACCATATTCGAGATCATAAGATTCTGTGTGAGTTTTGGAAGGCAGTTTTCCAGGTTTTCGAATAGGAATAAACCCAACCTCCAGTGCTTTAGCTAAAAGCATTCCAAACAGAAAGCCTCGAGACTCGATACCTACTACCTTATCGATGGTTTGACCCTGAAGTCCGTCAATTAATTTTGAAACAGCCACTTTACAGGCTTCTGGATTCAGGAGCAGGGGAGTGATGTCTTTATAAGAGATACCTTTTTTAGGAAAATCCTCTATTGTTCTGATATAATCGGATAGTTGCATGATAATTATGATTTAATGTTTGGTAAAAGTATAAAAAGAAATATATTTGCACTCCAAAAAAGGCCTCGTGGCGCAACTGAATAGCGCATCTGATTACGGCTCAGAAGGT
>CAZOAD010000059.1:0-14994 GCA_964577705.1 uncultured Mesohalobacter sp. | reverse complement strand
GTAAAAGACGACCGAGAAAAACCTCACATTTCCAAATATAAAATTATAAGTATCGCCAACGACACCACTTATGTAGATACTACCTTGACCATAAGGAAAGATTATGCCTACAATTACTTGAGGAAAGACGACTTTGAACTCTTACCTTTTGCTAATGTTGGAAGGCCTTACACAGAATTGGGGTATTCATTTCACGATTTACAGGCTTTGCCGAAGTTTGGTGCCCGGGCAAAACATTTTAATTATTTGGAGGTAGAAGATATTCCCTACTACGAAGTTCCTACCCCATTAACAGAGCTTTATTTTAGGACTGTATTTCAGCAAGGGCAAAATCTAGACGCAAGCTTTGCTACAAATTTAAAGCCTAACCTTAATCTTTCTATAGCTTACAAAGGCTTAAGATCTTTGGGAAATTATCAGCGAGAACTCACAAGTACTGGTAATTTGAGATTAGGGCTCAACTACAGGACAACCAACAATCGTTATTTTGTGAGAGCGCATTTTGCAGCACAAGACATTTTGAACCAGGAAAATGGTGGATTGACGGACCGGGCGAATCAACAGTTTATAGATGAAATTGAAGAAGTACAAAATAGAGCTTCAGCTGAAGTAAGACTTCAAAATGCAGAAAATAAATTAGATGCTAAGCGCTTTTATCTTAATCACTATTACAACATACGCCCTGGAAATGATTCTACCCAAAACGGACAGATTCGTCTGAATCACATCCTCGATTTTACAGACAAAGAATACATTTACACTCAGGCTTCTTCTACCCCACAGTTCTTTGGAGCCACTTTTGAAAATTCAAATTTACAAGATGAAGTGGAGTATCAACATGTTTCCAATACTATGATTTTATCCTATGAGCAGAAGTATTTAGGTAAAATTGGATTTATGGCAAAACATAGCAACCTCAACTATGGCTACAACACTTCTGTTGTTTTTGACGACGGAGCTGTTCCTAATCGATTAAAAACAGATGTGATAAGCCTTGGAGGAACTTATTTGAAAACTTATAAGGGTTTTAAACTTGAAGGACAAGCCTCCTATAATATCACCGGAGATTATGATGGGGGATATCAAGTTCACGGAAAAGCCACTACCAAATTTTCTGATTCGTTGCAGTTTTCTGCAAGGCTGGACTTAAGCTCGGCGGCTCCCAATTTTAACTGGATTTTGAATCAAAGTGATTATGAAAATTACAACTGGTTCAATCCAAATTTTGAGAATGTCAATACTCAGCACATTGAAGCGGAAGCCAAATCGGAAAAATACGGAAGAGTAATTGCTTCGCTAACTCAGATAGATAACCATGCTTATTTTGGATTTGAAGACACTCCAGAAGGGGCTGTTGTTGATAGCCTGGTTAGACCTTTTCAAACCGATTTACAAATCAGATACCTTAAAATAAGAGCCGAAAAGGATTTCAAATACGGGCATATCAATTTAGCCAATACGGTAATGTATCAAAATGTCTTTAATGGCGAATCTGTTTTTCCAGTTCCAGAAGTTGTCACTAGAAATTCTTTGTTCTACGATAACCACCTTTTTGATAGAGCTTTGTATTTACAAACTGGAGTTACTTTCAATTACTTTACTGGCTTTATGGCAAAGGCTTACGATCCTATCCTTTCTGAATTTGCTATTCAAGACGTTCAGGAATTGGATGGATTTTATACAGCCGATCTATTTATCAATGCCAAGATAAGGGAAGCCCGGATTTATTTTAAGCTGGAGAATTTTACCACCCTTATTGAAGGAAATAACAATTTTGCTGCACCAAGACATCCGTACAGAGATTTTGCTATTCGTTTTGGTCTGGTATGGAATTTCTTTTTATAATCGATCAACTTGTAAGTCCTACTTTAATAAAACCCGAAAAAATAGTAGATTAACAACAAGAAGTTAAGCTATATTATCGATTTTCGCAGTCAACTAAAATTTGGAGGTATGAGTCAAGCTAAGTTGTTAATCATTGGATTTGTATGGCCAGAACCCAACTCTTCCGCTGCTGGTGGAAGAATGATGCAACTCATCGACCTTTTCTTACAACGAAAGTTTGAAGTGACTTACGCCTCTCCAGCCAAATTCTCTGAAAATGCTGAAAACCTGGAGGACCTTGGCATTGCTCAGAAACAAATTCAGGTCAATAACTCAAATTTTGATGACTTCTTAAAAGAAACGCAACCCACACACGTTCTCTTTGATCGATTTATGATGGAGGAACAGTTTGGCTGGAGAGTTGCAGAGCATTGTCCTGATGCCCTGCGGATTTTAGATACAGAAGACCTTCATTTTCTAAGGAAAGCCAGACAACAAGCTTACAAAGAGAAAAAAAGCTTCAAAAAAAAGTACCTGTATACAGACGAGGCCAAGCGAGAAATTGCTTCCATCTTAAGGAGCGACCTTAGCCTTATCATTTCAAAATCGGAAATGGACTTGCTGGTAAATGAGTTTAAAGTGAAGAAAAGTTTTTTGCTTTACCTTCCATTTCTTCTCAAACCTATAAAGGACAAGGACATTGAAAGTCTTCCGAGCTTTGAGGAACGTCAACATTTTATAAGCATTGGTAACTTTCTGCATGCGCCCAACTGGGATAAAACGCTATTTTTAAAAGAAGAGATTTGGCCGCTCATCAAAAAAGAATTACCTGAAGCAGAGCTTCATGTTTATGGTGCTTATACCTCACAAAAAGTGGAGCAGCTGCATAATCCTCAACAAGGGTTTCTGATTAAGGGGCGAGCCCTAAATGCTATTGATGCGATAAAACAGGCTAAAGTTTTACTGGGTCCACTCAGGTTTGGAGCAGGTCTTAAGGGCAAGTTTATAGATGCTATGCAGGCTGGGACTCCATCTATCACCACCACTATAGGCGCTGAAGGTCTCTGTGGAGATTTGCCCTGGTGTGGTGAAATTGCTAACTCTCCAAATGAAATAGCGAGACAAGCCATTTTGCTGTATAGAATGCCCAAACGCTGGAAAATTGGACAGAAAAATGGATTTAAGATCATCAATCAAAGGTTTCAACGCCGTGTATTTGCTGCCAATTTCTTCAAGAGACTCAAAAAGCTTGAAGGTGATTTGAATTTACACAGGCAACAGAATTTTGTGGGTCAGATTTTGATGCACCATACGACCCAGAGTACCAAATACATGTCCTTATGGATAGAATCCAAAAACAAAACTTCTTCTTAAAAAGCTTTTGATTACATTTACTTTATGAAGTTATGGAATCCTCTTTTTTTGATACTAATACTGTGTTCCTGTCAAGAATTTGATCTCAAAAAGCATTCAGCAGATCAGATTTTGGAAGAGGAATTAAAAACTATCAATTGGCAAGAAGTTGATTTTTATCCTACCTTTCAAAATTGTGGAGTAATCACTTCCAAAGAAGAAAGCAGAACTTGCTTTGAAACTGAGATTAGAAAGGCAATTGGTGATCGTTTAAACCAGCAACGGGTTTTAACTTCCAACACTGCTCAAGACACCATACTACTAGAGCTTTTTATTTCTGCTGAAGGTGAAGCCAGCATAAAAGATTTGAGTATTTCAGAACAGGTATCCAACCAAAATCCTAACCTTGAAAAATGGCTAAAGGAAGCTATTTCGCAATTACCAGAAGTTTATCCGGCTCAAAAAAGGAGCGTCCCAGTACCTTTGAGTACTAAACTTCCCATCATTTTAAAGTAATCATTTAGCATACTGGCGACCTTTCCAGTCAAACTTCCCGTATAAGCTGGTCAAAGAGAAAAGTAATGTGAAAAAGGGATAAACTAAGCTAACTTTGAGGAAATCTGTCCAGCAAAACCCAAGTTTTTGAAGTTTAGCCATTTTCGATAAACTCCAGCCGTCTGTGACGAATTTCAGCACAAATGCATTGATTAAAAAGCCTATGTACCGCTGATCCCAAAAGGCCAAAACCAAACTCAACACCAAAGTAAGTTGCATCAAAGTCACGAGAATCCCCACGCCTTTCAAATACCAGCTATCTACAGAAGTCGTTTTACTCGCCCAGCGCCTGCGTTGCTGCCAAAGTTCTGTAAACGATTCTAATGCTTTGGTCCAAACCACAGCTTCAGAAGTTGTTAAATACTTGATCTTATAGCCTTTTTGCCTGAAACTTTGCAATGTAAAGACATCATCTCCACTGGCAACATCCTCTTTTCCACGGTTCACCTCAGCTTTTATATACGCCTGTTTTTTGTAACATAAATTAGCTCCATTACAAATCACAGGATTATTTCTTGCAAAACTTCCCAAGCCAAAAGCCTGTAAACTCAACATGTCAAAATGCTGATAATGGGACAGAAATGATGGTCCTTTAGCCACCACTACTCCTCCAGAAATCAAATCGGCATCGGTAAGTTGAAGAGTGGCATCATATGCTTCAAGCCAGTGTTCTGGAAGCGAAACATCGGCGTCTGTGGTTAAAATATGGGGAAAAGAAGCTATGGAAATCGCTTTGTGAATTGCATTTTTTTTGGGAGTAAAGTTTCCTTCTGAACCTGATAAAAGATAGATTATAATCTCGCGATTGCGAGCTTGATATTCTCTAGCTAAGTTCCAGGAAACGTCCTGAGAGTCGTCATCTACTAAAATAACCTCAAATAAAGTTTTGGGATAGGATAAATCTGAAATCGATTGAAATAAAGCAGGCAGATTTTCAGCCTCGTTTCGCATTGGAATAACGATTGAAAACTTAGATTCTGGTCTTTTATATGAAGTGGATTTGGATTTTAAAAGTTTAGACAAACCAAAAGTTAGCCAGATGATATAAAAAAGATAACAACCTAAAATTACATAAGAACCTGCCAGCCAACTCATAGGATGTCTTGAGGTTTAGAACTGAACGCTCTTGGTTTCAAAAGCAACGCATTTCCAATTAGTGCAGGAATCCCAAAATTGAATACCCACATCAACAGACTCACTACAAGAATAAATTCAGAACTGATATAACTGCCTAGCAAAACCAAACTCAAACCAGCTTTCAAGGTCGCATCCAAAATCAAAAACGTTGGCACAAAGGAACTGATAAAGTAGATCGTAAAGATGAGAGGCATCACCTGAGCATAACTTAAGTCTGGTTGAAATAACCACAACAATACATAAAACTGATGACTAAAGCATACATACCTTAGTAGTGATAAGGCGTATACTTTAGCATTGCTCCTATTCGATAATTTTGAAAGGGATGAAACGTAATCTCTAAATTTTAGAACCCATTTGTTTCTAATTTTTAGGAAGTAGAGCATGATCCCAAGAATCAGAATTAGTCCTAAAACAAGTCCGATGGACCATTTTAAACTTAATGAGAGTTGGGAATAGACAAACAGCAAACCCGCTAGACCAAAAACAGAAGTGGCCATTAACTGATAAAGCTGACCAGTCAAGGTT
Source organism: uncultured Mesohalobacter sp. (assembly GCA_964577705.1). Classification (GTDB taxonomy): domain Bacteria; phylum Bacteroidota; class Bacteroidia; order Flavobacteriales; family Flavobacteriaceae; genus Psychroflexus. Next base: position 9,597 of record CAZOAD010000059.1, on the reverse strand, counting down.
AGTTTTAAAATTTCAGCTCTTAAGAACTTTGGATAGAAACTTGCTTTAGCCCCAAACTCTCCAATTTTATTGGGTGTAATAATGCTGACAGCATGTGCTTTCAAGGTCTCAGAACATGCAGTAGAGAGCTTAACCACACTGGTGTCTCTAAGCAAGGTTTTCCACTTAAACGCTTCTAGTAACCAATTCAGAAGAGAGAAAAAAAAGCCCACCCAAAGTAAATTTGAAAATTGAGAAAACTCATAAATCAATTGCCATTGAGAAGCGCTCACCTCCTGAATCCCCTTAAAAATGACGATAAAACTCAGACTTACCACTAAAAATTTGATAGCTAAACTCCAGAAATGATTAGTTTTGTGAGGCATCTTCATGTATACAAAATAACGAATAAATAACAGATTGGCGGCAGAACGAATCATTTTAGGCATAGATCCAGGAACAACAATCATGGGGTTTGGGGTGATTGAGGTTGAAAATAAAAAAATGAAGTTTGTTCAATTGAACGAACTCATGCTCAAAAAATACGATGACCATTACACCAAATTAAAACTGATTTTTGAGCGCACCATAGAGCTTATCGACACTTATCATCCAGATGAAATTGCTATAGAAGCCCCGTTTTTTGGGAAAAATGTCCAGTCCATGCTGAAATTGGGCAGAGCTCAGGGTGTTGCGATGGCTGCAGGTTTGTCACGTCAAATTCCCATCACAGAATACCTTCCTAAAAAGATAAAAATGGCAATTACCGGTAATGGAAACGCCAGTAAAGAACAGGTCGCGAAAATGCTCCAGCAGATGTTGAAAATAAAAGAGTTGCCCAAAAATCTAGACTCCACGGATGGTCTGGCAGCAGCGGTTTGTCATTTTTACAACAGTAACCAACCCAATATTGGTACATCCTACACTGGCTGGGATGCATTTGTCAAAAAGAATGAAAAAAGAGTGAAGAAATAAAATAGTTGTTAGTCGGTAGTCGGTAGTCGAATTTACACTTCCATTCTTAAATATCATAAAAATGACATTTGAGTTTTAAAGATTAATCGTAATGAAATCTACATTTTGCAATTAATATTTCTGTATCTCTGAATTGGTAAATTAATCTATGTTCACTATCAATACGCCTAGACCAGAACCCAGTGTATTTATGTTTCAGTGGTTCTGGTTTTCCTAAACCATGAAAAGGATTTCGAGCTATATCTTTCAGTAGTTGATTTATCTTTTTAAGCTTCTTTTTATCTGTTTTTTGCCAATACAAATAATCTTCCCAAGATTCGTCAACAAAAATATACTTCATCTTAGTTTTCTATCAATTCTTTTTTAGACGAATTACCAGTGTTTAGCTTTTCAATTGCTGAATCGAGTCTTAATTCATTCTTTCTAGATGATAACTCATGATTAGTTGCCATCAAAGAATTGTATTCTTCCAGAGACATCACAACAATTCCTGAATCCTTTCCACGATTTATGATGAGCGTTTCAAAGTTTTTTACAACACTATCTAAATATTTTTTTATATCCTTTCTAAAATCTGAAACCGTTGCTATTTGCATAATACCGTATTTAAATATGTACAAATATAAGTACATTTCACCAATTACAATTCATCCATTTAAATTACTACTCCACAATATCCATTTTCTTCAATAAGAAAGAGGCATTCATGTTTTGACAAATCCCCTCTTTTAAAGTGTAGTCAAAATGAAGTTCGTCATTGATGATTTCAGCATCAAAATAATAGTTTTGCACTTGAGGTAACTCTTCTGCCACCTCACACAAACTCAAATCGTGGGTAGCGATGATACCGATGGCATTGGCTTTGACCAGTCGCTCTACAAATTTCCTTGAACCAATCGCTTTATCGGTAGAATTGGTGCCTTTTAAAATTTCATCCAGGACAATAAAGTATTTATCGGTTTGGATCTCATCAACAATATATTTCAAACGGGTCAATTCTGCAAAGAAATAGGAAGCTTCATCGGCCAGAGAATCCACCGTTCGCATACTAGTGATGAGCTTGGTCGGAACATATTCACAAGAGGTAGCACACACTGGAAGTCCCACATTGGACATCACAATTTGGATGGATACCGTTCTCAAAAACGTACTTTTTCCAGCCATGTTGGCACCAGTAATGATAAAAAACTGATTGTCTTTAATTTCAAAATCATTTCTTACAGCATCTTCAGGATCTATCAATGGATGCACAGCGCCTTTGGTTTTGGTAAAACTACCCTTGGCTTTGATTTCTGGAAAGATGTATTGAGGATGGTTGAAACGAAAGTTAGCCAAGCTATTGTAAGCATCCACCTCTGCAATGACTTCAAACCAGCTTTGTACCTGGCTGGCATGAGACTGAATCCATCTTTCGATTTTTAAAGACTGAGTTAAATCGCGAAGCATAAACCCATTTAAAACAATACCGAGGAGAACGTTGTTGCGTTGATCCAAACCATCGATATGCTTGGAAAGCAGTTTTAAAATCTGACTCGCTTTTACGGCATCTGACTGAATTTGGTTTTGAAAATTCTTGAGTAATTCAGATTTAAATTCAGCATCTTCAATCAGCTTTAATAATTTAAAATACTGCTGAAACGTGCTTTGCGCCAGACTCACATGGCTGGAAAGTTCGTTAATACGCTTTAAAAAAGCACCAGTAAATCCCAGACCAATAACAAACCAAAGCAATAATTGAGCTCCAGAAATAACATTGAAGAAATAGGCTGTAATGACCACTAGTGACATCACAGAAAATAGGTTTGGAAACCAAGCCATCCATTTAGGGACGAAGGTTTTGTAGGTGTTAACCCAGTTAACTATATTGCTAGCAGTAGTTTCTGTATCTACCAAAATAGCATCTGCTGTAAAGTTTTGTCTCAGTTCTACTTTTTCAGCTAATTCTTGAATTGCTTCTTGCTTTGATTCAATGTGAGTTATGGAATTGGAGGTAAGCTTAGCGGCAAGATTTTCCTCTCCTTCTTTTAAAGCTGTCCTGTTTAAATACTGAAAGAAAGACTGCTTGCCAAAGATATCGATGTCCTGACTAAACTCATGTTCAGGATTTTTATATTGCTCTCCAGCTGGAAGATCTTCAAACTCTCTTTTCAATACGTTAAGCTCGGTCTCATTAAGCTGAAGTAAAGCTTTCAGTTTTGCCTTTCTGTACTGAATTTTAGAGTGTCTTGTCACTAAAATGAGAAAAATGATAATCCCTAGAATGATAGAGCCTATCACGACCCTGGTGGATGACCAAAAGAAATATACTGTAAAAGCTATCGCCAGAAAAACGACCAAACGAAGCATACTCGACCAGAACAACTGGGTCTTAACCGCTTTTAAATCTGTGGTGTATCGTGTGATAAATTCAGAATAAATAGATCCTGGAGTTGACATAGGTTAAAAAATTGAGTTGCAAAAATAGAGTTATTGTGCTATCACTCGCTAAGAAAAGGAGAAGTTTATACGTGAGATTAAGGCAACAGGCCTTGACGTTGGGATTTAGGAAGTTTACTTACTACCAACTCGTAACTGTGGTTGATAAGATGTTGAATAAACTTGCGCGATAGGTTTGGACCCTCAACTACAACTGTATTCCAGTGCTTTTTGTTCATGTGATAGCCGGGGAAGACCTCATCTGGATAGTTTTCTCGATATTCTATGGCTTTTACAGGGTCGCATTTCAGGTTGATGCTATGATCACCAGCTTCCCACTTTTTTAAGGAAGTTAAGGCAAACAGCTTGCCTTTCACCTTAAAAACTATCGTATGTTCATCAAAAGGAAAATCTTCAGTTGCTTCTGGCTTGCTAAGGCAGTAATCTCGGAGTTCTTCGATATTCATTTTCAATAATTTAAAGGAAAACTACTTTAAATTTAGCATAAATAATTCGGACGCAATACCATCTGATAGAAACTTACCATCTCCTGTAACTTTCAGGAGATCTCCTTCGAGTTTTAGCAAACCCTGATTTTGAAACTCCTGAATATGCTCCATTAAGTAAGCAGCATAATTCAATCCAAATTCTTTTTCCACGACTTTTAAGTCTACTCCCCATTTGGTCCGGAGACGAGTCATGATGTATTCGTTATAGCGATCGGTAGTAGACAATTTTTCTATATCTGCTGGGAGTTCCCCAGCTTCGATGGCTTTTATGTATTTAGGATTGTTATTGATGTTCCAGCTTCGAGTAGTGTTTACAAAACTATGTGCAGATGGACCGATGCCCAAATAAAATTTTCCGGTCCAATAGGCTGTGTTATTCTGAGAAAAATATCCAGACTTCCCAAAATTGGAAAATTCATAATTCTCATAGCCATTATTCTGCATAGTTTCAATTAAGATATCAAAATGCAACTTAGCTAAGTCGTCGTCTACAGGAGGAATAATTTCTTTATCTATGAAATGCTTTAGGGCTGTGTTGGGCTCCACCGTCAACGCATAACTGGAAATATGAGGAATATCAAGCTCTAGAGCTTTTGCCAAATTGGTTTTCCAGCGATCTACACTCATATCTGGAATTCCGTAAATCAAATCAATAGATATGTTATCAAAAAATTGTTTAGCCAGTAAAATCGATGATTCAGCTTCTTCCGCATTGTGGGCTCTGTTCATCAGTTTCAAATCCTCTTCAAAAAACGACTGGACACCGATACTTAATCTATTAACTCTGGTAACCGATAACATTTTAAGATACTCCAGATCGAGATCATCTGGATTGGCTTCCAGGGTGATTTCTGGATATTCATTAACCTTATAATGACAATAGATCGTTTCAAAAATAGAGGTTAAGTCGGATTTAGAGAGCAAACTTGGTGTTCCACCACCAAAATAAATATTCTCAACAGCTTCTGGGAGCTCTGTTTTTCTTAGTATAAGTTCTTTACAAATCGCCTCGACCAGTTTTTCTTTATGTTTTAAGGAGGTCGAAAAATGAAAATCGCAGTAGTGGCAAGCTTGCTTACAAAAAGGAATATGTATGTAAAGGGAACTCATCAAATTTATTTCTTCAAAAGTAAGATTTACTTCCCCGAATTCTTTATGTTTAGTATCAATTTTGGATAAATTCAACACATGAGTATACTTTTAATCAGTCTAGGTTTTATCTGCTGCATTGTTGGAATTATAGGCAGCTTACTACCCGTATTACCAGGCTTACCTATCTCATGGCTGGGCATACTCCTCTTGTATTTCGTTCCCGAAATTGACTTAAGTTCAAACCTGCTCTGGATCACTTTGGGCATCACCATCCTCATTTTTGTGTTGGAATACCTCATCCCGATTATGGGAATCAAGAAGTTTGGCGGAAGTAAATACGGCATGTACGGCGCGGGAGTTGGGCTGGTAGTGGGTTTGTTTACACCCATTCCCTTTAGTATTTTAGCTTTTCCATTTTTAGGCGCTTACGTAGCCGAAATCATTTTTTCAAAGATGGAAAACAAGCAAGCTTTAAGGGCTGCTTTTGGCTCTTTTATTGGGTTTCTAGCTTCTACATTTATAGAATTCATGGCGGCTTTGACTTTTGCGATAATTTTCAGTTACCAGCTCATTCAGTCTAGGGATTTATTATTCTGAATTAGGTGCAAGTTAACTTTATGCCTTTAGATACATTTCTCTATGCTTATTAGTATCATTATACCAGCCTTAAATGAAGAAAAGTACATTGCTGAAGTCCTCGAACATACATTAAAGCTCAAAGGCCATTTTGAAGTTTTGGTTGTGGATGGTGGAAGCCAAGACCGAACTTTAGAACTGGCCCAAACATTTAAAAAGGTCAACACCCTACAATCCTCCAAAGGAAGAGCTGCTCAAATGAATTATGGAGCGCTTCAGGCCAACGGAGAAATTCTGCTATTCCTTCATGCAGATACCTTTCTACCCAACAACTTTTATACATCTGTAATCGATTTGTGTAAAAAAGAAAAGGTCGTTGGTGGAAGCTTTAGATTGCATATGAATGACTCCCATCCTATTTTCAAGTTTTATAAATGGTGTAGTCAATTTAGTTTAGAAATTTTTACCTACGGCGATCATGCTATGTTTATAAAAGCTGGAATCTTCAATAAAATAAAAGGCTACAAGCCAATTGAATTCATGGAAGACATCGAAATTCAGAAAAGACTCCGAAAGGAAGGTAAATTCAGGAAATTAAAATGCGAAGTCACCACCTCCAACAGGAGATTTCAAAAGAATGGTGTTATTTATCAATTAGTGGTAGACACCTTGCTCGTAGTGCTATTCAAACTTGGATTTTCCGCCCGTAGTCTAAAACGTTTTTACCCTGATAACTAAGCCTTTATCACTTAAATTAATAAAACATTTACTTTTTTTAACTAAAAAGTAAAAGAATTTCAGCAACAATTACAAGCAAAATTGCGTTATTTACATCAATTAAATAAAACTCAAACCAATGAAAACCCAAAAAATAGTATTAGCCTTAGGTGCTGCAGCTATCATTTCTAGTTGTGTTTCAAAAAAGAAATACACCGAATTAGAAAACAATTTGGATCAGACTAAGTCAGAATTGATGCAAACCAGAACCGAGAAAGAAGAGCTAGAAAACCAAATGAATCAAATCGAAATGCGCGTTGAGCGTTATAACGATAAGATTGCTTCTTTACAGACAGAAAAAGATGGCATGATGGTAAGCGTTCCAGGAGAAAGCTTAGTTCTTTCAAAAAAGAACAAAGAAGCTATGCGTAAAACCTTGAAGAATGTTCCAGCTTCTAAACTGGCTGGCGCTACTAGCCTCAAAGATTCTTTAAATATTGCTATTGCGCACAACATCTCTAAAAACATAGGAGAATCTGGTAAAGATCTTAATGTTTCCATAGAAGAAACTATGGTAAAAATCAATATCGATGACGACTTGTTATTTGGAGATAGTAGTTTTAGAGTAGGAAGTGATGCAGACGATATTCTGTCTAGAATTGCAGAAGTAGTCAAGTCTGAGCCTTCCTTGGAAGTATTGGTAGAAGGTCATACCGATAGCAGAACTGTGAAAGAAGATAGTTACATCGTCGACAACTGGGACTTGAGTGCACGAAGAAGTGCAGCCATTGTAAGACGATTGGAAACTAAATTTAACGTGCCTTCAGAACAACTTATCGTTGCAGGTAGATCCAGTTACGATCCTGTTGCTCCAAATGACAACAAGGACAACATGGCTAAAAACAGGAGAACCCAAATTGTGATTATGCCAAATCTGGATAAGTTTTTCGCTATGTTGGAAGATTAATCATATATAGATAAACCTTATTTTAAACCCCCTGATTATATAGTTAATCAGGGGGTTTTTATATGGTAATAGTTTTATATTCATGAATCATAAACTTGATTCCAAATGGTTATAAAATCCGTTTAATAGTTAGCCCTTGATTTTTGCACTACATTGAATTAAAAATTATAGCCTGAATCAATTTAGAACTGAAATTAGTTTAAGATTTATTAATTTGTGTAATATTTCAGAACTAATGCTACAAAACCTCGTGCTGTTTTCTGGATTTGAGGGATTTTATATGTATTAATAAATGACAACATCCCATAAAGTAAATGATCTAACAACTACCTGACCTCTACGAGAACAACTTTTGGCTTTTTAGTAGGTGTTATTGGGAAAAAATTAATTTAAATAGACAATGACAGAATTAATTAGTGCATATAAAAGTCAGTTAATATGGAGTATTGGAGTTATAACATCTGTAGTCCTTTTGGTTTTAATTACCAATTTTATTTACAAACGATTTATAAAAAAGAAAAAGAAGTCTTTGCCCAGTGAGTCTATAAGACCAATAGTAGCTGTTAAGAAGTTGCTGAATATTTTATGGATCATACTAGGACTTATAGCGCTAAGTTTTCTTTTTGTAGATGAAGAGAACTACGGTAAAATCGTTGAGGATTTTGAGCTGGTCCTTTATCTTGGTATCATCATCATATCTACCATAATAACAGCGACTATTACCAACTTATGGTTTAAAAAGAAAGTAAATAAAAAGTTGCTGCTCAATCAGGACCCTACTACTTTGAAATTCTTACGGTATGTATTTGTTTTTGGGATTTATTTCATAGGCCTGATTCTGTGTTTATTAGCATTCCCTGCGCTTCGTGGAATAGCTCAAACAGCGCTGGGAGGCGCAGGTGTGTTGGCTATTGTAGTAGGTATAGCCTCTCAGGAAGCCCTGGCTAATGTTGTAGGTGGGGTTTTCATTATTTCCTTTAAACCTTTTAAAATTGGAGACATCATCAAAGTGAGTGATACCATGGTTGGAACTGTAGTTGCTATAACCTTAAGGCACACTATTATCAGAAATTTTGAAAACAAAATGATTGTAATTCCCAATTCTATTATCAATAAAGAAAAGCTTATTAATTATAACTTAGGAGATCTGAAATGTTGTGAACATGTAGAGATTGGAATATCTTACGATAGTGATGTTACATTAGCAAAGCAAATCATGCGAGAAGAATGTGAAAAGCACCCGCTCATTTATGATAACCGTAGCGAGGAAGATATAAAAGCATCTCAACCTGTAGTGAAAACTGCTCTTATCAAAATTGATGAGTCTACGCTAAACATAAGAGCATGGGCATGGTGCAAAACTTTTGGTGATGCATTCAAGTTACATTGCGATGTTAATGAAACCATCAAAGAACGTTTTGATGCTGAGGGCATAGATATCGCTTATCCTTATCGAAATATTATTTTAAAAACTGAAAAGGATCACCCTGTAGATCTAACAATGAAATCGCAAAACCCTAAATAAGATTTTAACCCTATCAAAATGAGCAAAACCGAAGACGCTTTAAAAAAATACATCAAAGAAAGAACTAAGAATCACAGATCGGTGTAATTCAATAAAATGGAAACTCAACCTAAGTTATTGATTTTTGATGTCAATGAAACGCTTTTAGATCTTTCTCCTGTTAAAGAAAAGGTCAATAAATTGCTGGGGACATCTTATGCTTTTGAGATTTGGTTCTCAAAACTGATTCAGTTTGCAATGGTCGAAACTACCACTGGTACATATTCAGATTTTGGAGATATTGGAGCGTCCACATTACATATGACAGCTCAGGGATTTTCTAAACGCCTTTCGGAACATGACGTAAAATTAACGCTTTCTCTAATTACTGAACTAAAACCACATCCAGAGGTTTTAGAAAGCTTGGCAGGGTTGAAAGAAAATGGATTCAGATTAGTTGCACTCACAAATGGAGGGAAAGCAACCTTAGCTAAACAAATGAAATTTTCTAAATTGGAGTCTATTTTTGATAAAGTTTACAGTGTGGAAGCTGTCCGAAAATTTAAACCCCATCCAGACACCTATCGTTACGTCTTAGCACAGGAACAGGTAGAAGTGGAACAGGCGATGTTGGTAGCAGCTCATGCCTGGGATATCGTTGGCGCCCATCAGCTAGGATTGCAAACAGCATTTATAAGTCGACCAGGGAAGTTTTTGTATGAAAATACAGGTAAACCTAATCTGGTTTGCGACAATTTGGAAACGTTAATCGAAAGTTTAGCAACTCATTATAGTTAAAATATGGAATCAGCTTAAAGCGTGGTCTTTTCTAAATTGATAAAAATCACTTAATAGAATGACAA
>CAZOAD010000058.1:13222-15088 GCA_964577705.1 uncultured Mesohalobacter sp. | reverse complement strand
AGGTTTGTTGGACTCTCATCTGCCGTAGGCTGGCTTTGGCTTTGGTGGCAACCTCTTCTGAAGAAAGAGGAAGTTTTGCAGGAGCTTGCTCCTGCCAGGTCTGTTCTAAGTTTTGAAATGTCATAAGGATACGCATTTTGATAGTTTGTCTTTTATTCGGTGAATTTTAACCCGGAGGTTATTTTCTGAAATGCCCAGGATGCTGGCAATTTCAGGGTAAGGTTCTTGCTCCAGTACCAGTAAAATAATGGACCGGTCTTTAGGATTTAGTCGTTCGATACAGGCATACATGGCCTGTAAGCGGGTATCGGTATTGCTTGAAGGCTTGTCTTCATTTGCTACAATGTGATCCTGTAGCTCAAGCGTTTGTGGTGTCGATTTGTTTTTTCTCAAGGCGTTGAGGCAGGTATTGACAGCGATGCGGTAAATCCAGGTGCTTACCTGAGATTTACCTTCAAAGCGATCCAGATGGGTCCAGACTTTTATAAATATATCCTGACACACCGTCTCGGCTTTGTCTTGATTACCGCCAAAGTACCCCAGGCATAAGCGCATCACCGCTGGCTGCTGAGCCTTGTAAATCGATTCAAAATCAGCCGACTTAGTCATTCAGCGCGAGATTAAGTTGGGTGTAAAACCATTCGGGTTGATCGTACATGATGTAATGGGCAGAGGTTGGTGCCATTTTTAAGTCATAGTGATCCAGTAACTGGTACTGGTCTTTATAGGTGTGTTTAGCTTGTTCTTCGCCATAACTCGTCGCTCCCAAAATCAGCACCGGACAGTCAATCTGCTCGAGGTAGGTCGTGGCATTAAAGTTAAGATAATCTATATAACCTTGCACGTAGGTTTTACGATCGGTGTTGAGAATCCATTCCAGAATTTGAGGTCGTTTGTCTTCGCTAAAGGCCATCATACTCACCTGTTGGGTTGCCATAGCTTCGAAAGAAGAGTCATCCATCTCCAGCATGGATTTTGAATAAGGGTTGTCGTATTGGAAATCAGCTTGATTGGGAAACATCAATTTGGCGGTGTGGGGAAGTGCATCTACAAGAATGATTTCCTTCACCCGTTCTTTCAATTCTGCCGCCAGGTAAAGCGCGATCGTTCCTCCAAGGCTATGACCAATGATGGTGAGGTTGTTTAAATCTTTGGACCTAATGTATTCTACCAGCGCAGCATTCACCTGAGGCAACCAGGGACTTTCAATCGGGGCTAAACCATTGACTCCGGCATAATCTACCAGGTGAATTTGATAGGTGCCGTCGAGTTGCTTCTGGGTGTCCTTCCAGACTTCAGAGGAGTTGGCAAAGCCGGGCAGAAGTAATAAGGGGTCACCTTCCCCGCTTTGCTGAACGTGGATGGCCTGCTGAGAAAACCCTGTGAGTTGAACTAAAAAAAGGAATAGTACTGAAAATGTAGTCGAACGTGTCATGTCTATTAAGTTTATGATTCACCTTTTAGACACAGCAGATTTTAATTATTACAGTTTTATAAATTTTAATATGGTTTTGCTGTTCACTTTTAAGACATACACTCCGGCAGCAAAATGACTGACCTCAATATTTTGGTTTAACGAAACTCCTTGCTCTACTTTTTTTCCGCTTAAATTATAAATAGCATAAGGGAAATCACTTTGGAGTCCTTCTAAAGTTAAGCGATGAGATGTAGGATTGGGATATAAAGTGATCTTTGGCTCGACTACAGAGGTTACCTTCAATGTTGCTAATGCAACTTTAGACACTTTATCTTGTTGTGAAATGTACAAAATTCCCTGATCAATGTATAATGTAGTAGGTTCGTTCAAATCCGAAAGGACTTCAACGGGCACTGGATTTGATTCTGAAATGTCAATTTTAAAGATTT
>CAZOAD010000058.1:0-13212 GCA_964577705.1 uncultured Mesohalobacter sp. | reverse complement strand
GAAAAATACAAGTCATTCCCATCAATGGCTAATCCCACGGGTGCATCTAAATTATCGATAACCCGTACAGGAGCAGGGTTGGGGCTACTCACATCTATTTTATAGAGACCTCCAAACATAGAGCCTTCTCTTTCTGATTCCGTATAGTATAAAAAATTATTTTTGAGTTCAAGACTTAATATGGTCCCATCGCTTTGCGGAATTAAGGGTTCGGCAGTAAGTTGATCAGCTGTTAAATCAATTTCAAATAACAAACCGTTCACTCCTGAAGCATAAAGAATGTCATTAGCAACCAGTAAGCCGTAAGGATCTGTGGTAGGACTTTCAAAATTCAAAAAGATTTCAGTGGAAGTGGAAGTAGTAGAGAGGTCTTTTTTCAAAAGCCTTCCGCCATCATTTTCAGAAATTAGAAGCTGATTCATATACTTCTCTAAACCAATAGGAAATAAAACATCTGTTGCTACTTCAGTGAGGTTTACTTGAGTTGATTCCAGAAGAATACTGACCACTCTATCTTTTCCAGACTCTGCAATGTATAATTTTCCCTGGTCGATTAAAAGGCCGTTAGGATTGGAAAGATCTGAGACGACATCTGTGACTTGTCCAAAACAAATGCTTATAAAGCAGAAGTAAATACAACTAAAACGTAATATTTTTTTCATAGTTTACCAGGTTTTATATCCTATTCTTGTCATCAGTTACTTTTAGAACTGATATAACTAAATGCAATCAAAGCATTTCAACTACTCAAGTTTTTTTAATATTAAGTAAAAACATCCAGCAGCTTACTGCTTACCTTCAAGTCTTATATTGAAATTCCAGCCATGAGTGGACCAGACTTCAGGATCTTCTAAGGTTGTGTTTTGGCTTACTCTAGATTGACCAGCATATCCTCCTCCAAAACAGAAATCGGAAGCATCGCCATTGGTATTGGTTCCATTACTTCCTGAATTCACCCCTAGGGCTGCTCCATCTAACAAATACCACTGGAACACGTATTCGGTATTGCTTTTCAAAAACAAATTAAGATCACTTAAATCAAAATCTATAAACCCACCCGTAAAGCTTGGAAATACAGTAGTTGTAGTAGAAGCTAACAGGTCCCCATCTTTAGTTCTGATGTTTAATTTCAATTCTACAGAAGCGTTAAAAGGACCACTGCTCTCTGAATATTCAAAATTACGATCGAGATGCACGCCAAATGTGCTTGGAAAAAGGTCCTGGTCCAGCCGTATAATTTGACCAGTTCCTGAGTTTCTATCGAAAGGTACAATGTCATATTGAGGTGCGTTTCTGTCATCTCCTCCAAACCATTTAGACACATTCATTTCATCACAGGTCACGCTAAAATCTTCAGTCATTGGACTTAATTCTATTGTGTATTCTTTTTCAACTCCAGATTCTGATGTAACTATTAAGTTTACTGGTGAAGAAAAATCAACTAAATCTTCGCTGTTTCGACTTAAGCTGGCTCTATCAGAGATTTCTATCGCTACTTCCAAATTTGAAAAATCTACGTATTGAGGTAATCTCTGGATTATAGTTCTATCTTCTTCATTGATGCTGGCAAAGGTGGAAAAGTTTTCAGTATCGATACGAAATTCTAGTATTGAATTTTCTTCGCTTAATTTTCTTTCTATAGATATGGTATAGGTCTTCTCCTCTCCATTTTCTGCAATAACTGTAAACTCAAATGGTTCGGAAATCGATGTAATCGTATTAGGATTAGGATTTATGCTAGCCTTTTCAGAAATCTCAACAAACAGTTGTATCCCCTCCAAATCAATATTGCTTTCTACCTGACCTTCAATCGTCGTATTTTCAATATTAAAATTTTGAGAATAACTCCCCTTAGTCAGGGAAAATGAAAGAATACTGTTTTCTGAACTTAATTCTGGGACGTTTTCTGAACCTTCGTCTGGATTGGTATTTATGTTATCATCACTTTCACAAGAAAGGTTCATAAATAAGACAAAGACACATAAGGCCTTAACTACATAATTTAATTTCATAACAACTGGTTTTTCAAAACTAAATAAAATTGATTTCAAAAGAATATCAATTAAAATTTAACAAATTGGTATTGATTGAACATGAGCAGCGAAAATACATCAATCCCGTATTTAACAAAAGATTTAGTTAGATTTTTATCGATTTTAACTTTTCAATATTGTTTTTAAAAACTATCATATATCAAATCCGCCTATCGAATAAGGGGTTCTTGGCAATGGGTCTTTAGTTTATTTAATTGACTTCATTTACGCCTAACTTCCTGTCGTAAGAATTGACCTCTTTCTTCCATTAAAGCTTTCCATCTTTAACGGATTAAGTTTTAAATGATAAACAACATGACCTAACTTTCTTTTTAATAAATTTATACCTGCTTCCTAGTTGAGCAGTCACTAGACATGGGAAATGTAATTGTAGAACGCGTTGCAGATTTTTTAAAAGCTTACCCGCCATTTATGGATTTGGGTGAGGAAGACTTATATGCTCTATCCTCTAAGGTCCGTGTGCACTACATACCTGTACGTGAGTATCTATTCAAAGAAGGAGATGCTGCCCATGCTGAGTTTTATGTGGTGCAGCAAGGTGCTGTCGGATTGCGTTCAAAAAACGTAAATGATCTAGAATGGATAGATATCTGTGATGAAGGGGATATACTCGGTCTTCGTCCTTTGTTTGCCGACCATACGTATGCTATGGAAGCTCTAGCCAGAGAGGAAAGTGTGCTTTATGCAATTCCTTTTGAGGCTTTTAAAAACTTACTGCTTACCAATACCAAAGTGATGGATTTTCTTTTGGAAAGCTTTGCTTCCAATACAAGAAATCCAAAGGCATTAGATGCTAAAGGCAAACTATTGTCAAGCAATTACACTTCAAAGGAGGAGCAGACTACCGATTTGGACTTTTTTCAAAATGTTTTTTATACCAAACATCCAATTTGTCTTACGGTCAGTGCAAGTGTTCATCAAGCTGCAGCCGAAATGAATAAACGTAAGATCAGTTCACTCCTTATACAAGAAAATAAGCGTCCTATAGGCATTGTAACCGATAAAGATATACGCCGCTGGGTAGCGGAAGGAAAGATGAACAGGGAGGATAAGCTGGACCTTATAATGACCTCCCCGGTAAGATGTGTCTCCCCTCAAATACCCCTTATCGATGTGCAGACCTTACTTTTACAGCATAAGATTGGTCATTTGTGCGTGACCAAAGATGGAAGCGATCAATCTGAAATTGTTGGGATTGTATCAGAGCATGATATTGTTACCGCTCAAGCCAATAATCCTGTGGCCCTTCTAAAACAGATTGAGCGTGTGAGCACTATGGAATCCCTGATCAGAATTCGGGAGTCTTTGACGAGCCTTTTGGAAGCTTATCTCAAGACAGCTCTACCAATGCCTTATGTTATGAAAGTAAGTCGATTGATAACACAAGCCCTGATGCACAGAGTTATAGAATTGAGCGAAGAGAAAATAGGTGCTGCCCCTGTGAGTTATGCATGGCTAGGAATAGGGAGTCAGGGAAGGGGTGAGCAAATTTTACTGACAGATCAGGACCATGCCTTGGTTTTTGAAGATGTGCCGGAGGAAGACTCAGAACAGACCACTTCCTATTTTTTGAGATTGGCAAAAGTGGTAAGCCAGTCTTTAAATGAGTTAGGTTATATCTATTGTCCAGCAGATATGATGGCTAGCAATCCGGATTATTGCATGAGTATAAGTCGCTGGAAGCAGCAGTTTTCGCGCTGGATAGAACAGCCTTCCGCCAAGAATATGATGATGTGCAGTATCTTTTTTGACTATTCCAGGGTTTATGGAGAAGGTCGACTGGTAGAAGAACTGAGTACACATATTCTCAAAAGACTCAAAAATAACCAACGCTTTTTTGCCTATCTAGGTGAAGATGCTGTCAAAAATCCACCACCCTTGGGATTCTTCAGGCAATTCATTATTGAAGAGGATGGCGAGCATAAAGACGAATTTGACGTGAAAGCAAGAGCTATTCAGCCATTGGTAGATGCGGCTCGGGTTTTGGTTTTATCTGAAGGAGTAGAAGAGAAAAATAATACCATAGAGCGTTTTGAGACTTTAATTGAACTCGAACCACAAAACGAAGCTGTTTATGCAGGATGCATCAAGAGTTTTCATGTGTTATCAAAATTTAGAGCTATTGAAGGATTTAAAAATAAGTCTTCTGGAAGATATTTAGAACTTTCTAAATTGAGTAAAAGCGATAAAATGAAATTGAAACGGGCCTTCAAACCCATAAAAGAGATACAGAGTTTACTTAAAAACCGATTTCAACTGACTTACTTCCTGTGATGAGTTGGTTCAAAAACATATTCAAAAGCAAAACTGAGGATCCAGAGTTTTGGCAAAATTATTTGGCAGAATTCAAACATCCCTCTACCCATCGCGTTGTGGTTTTAGATTGTGAAACCACTGGACTGAAACCTGGGGAAGACAAAATTTTATCAATTGGAGCAGTGGCTTTACACCATCATGTCATACACGTAGAAGATCATTTTACAGTTGAGGTAAAACAACAGATTAATAATCCAGAGAGCGTTGCAATTCATGGTATTATCGAAAGTAATACTCACCAAAAGATCTCTGAGTTTGAGGCTCTGAAGCAATTGCTCCACTTCTTGGGCAGTGCTAAAATTATAGGACACCACATTCAATTTGACATACAGATGATCAATATAGCGCTTCAAAATGCCCAGCTGCCTAAGCTGAAGAATAGGGTGCAGGATACCAATGTTTTGTATTCGAGGTATAAAGGGGTTGATCAATCCATGCACAAAAGTTTAGATCAATTGTGCGAAGAATTCAATATCCCCACAAAAGATAGACATACCGCATTGGGTGACGCTTTTTTGACGGCACAAGTGTATCAGAGACTGGTTTCGGCGTAGATACCAAGTATGATAGTCGAAAAATGAAAGTAAATTTTAAAGGCTTAGGTAAAAACTTTAAGGCTTGATGTTAAATTTTCTGCTTGTAGTGATTCTGCCTGTCGCCTGCCTGTCGCCTGCCTGTCGTGCCTTGGCAGGCAGGTGCCTCTAGCAGGCAGGTGCTTCTAGCAGACAGGTGTGGCAGGATTACATATCCTGACTTCGATCTTTGCTGGAAATACAAAACCACTGCTATCGCAGTTCTGTTTTTAATATTTACTCTGCGTTTAGAAAAGCAGGGCTTTTCATTCTAGAGTAAAATATAAAAACCACATTCTAACAAATGTGGTTTTGTGCTTATCGTGACTGCAGCAGGATTCACTTCGTGCATCCCAAAGCGTTCCGCTTTGAAAATAGAAACACCTTATTTAAAATCTCAAGCGAGCTTGGTTTTTAAATAAGGTGTTTCTATTTATTCGTGACCGCGGAGGGATTCAAACCCCCAACCCTCAGAGCCGAAATCTGATGCGCTATTCAGTTGCGCCACGCGGCCTCAAATTTCCATGCAAATGGAAATCTCATATGCAAATTTACAACCAATATTTCTTTTAAGATAGTTTATGCTTCAGGATTTTTGTATGGCTTTCACTCACGTGCTCTTCAAGAATAATATAAACTTTAGTTTCTAACGTCCGCCTGATCGAAGCTCAGTCGGGCAGGCCACGCAGCCTCAAATTTCCGTGCAAACGGAAATCTCATATGCAAATTTACAATAGTAATTGATTTTAGGACAGCTTCTCCTTCACGATTTTTGAAATGGTTTTGCCATCAGCCTTTCCAGCCAGATGCTGAGAGGCTAAGCCCATGACTTTCCCCATGTCTTTCATAGAACTAGCGCCAGTTTCAGCTATAATCGCCTCTACTTCTTTGCCGATTTCCTCTTCACTTAACTGAGCCGGTAAAAACTGCTCGATGATCTTAGCTTCGGCTAACTCCGCTTCTGCTAAATCCTCTCTATTCTGTTCTTTATAAGTTTGAGCACTATCTTTTCGTTGTTTGACCAGCTTTTGAACCAGCTTCAGCTCTTCGGCTTCGCTCATATCGTCCTTGTTGGATGATGCTGTTTTTGCCTTTAAAATTTCACTTTTGATAGAGCGCAAAGAAGCTAAAGCCACCGTGTCTTTTGCTTTCATTGCTTCTTTCATTTTTTGCATTACCTCCTGTTCGAGTGCCATAGTTCAATTTTTTAGGCTAAGATAAATAATATTACTTCAAAATCAATTCAAAGCCTTACTTTCAATGTAACTAAAGTTACTGCCTCAGCTTTAATCTAGTTCTACCTTTGCCTTTATATTTTGAAAGATTGAATCATGGAAATAATTGAACTACTTGGTTTTTTTGGAGCACTTATTATAGGTGTGGTTCTTGGGTTAATAGGAGGTGGAGGCTCCATACTTACCGTTCCGGTTCTGGTCTACTTGTTGATGGAAGATCCCGTCACGGCGACAGCTTACTCCTTATTCGTCGTCGGTACAGCCAGTTTGGTGGGGGCGGTGCGAAATATGCAAAAAGGCCTGGTCGACATCAAAACGGCCGTAGTTTTTGCCATCCCTGCATTTATCGCTGTTTATGCCACTCGAAAATATGCTGTTCCTGCCATTCCTGAGTCGATATTTACTGTAGGCGGTTTCGAAGTGACCAAAAACATAGGAATCATGCTGTTCTTTGCCCTCATCATGCTGCTGGCCTCCTATTCCATGATCAAGGACAAAAAGAAGGATTTAGCAGAAAAGGAAGTGGAGGTGAAGTACAACTATCCGCTTATTATCGTAGAAGGGGTAGTGGTAGGATTCTTAACTGGTATTGTGGGTGCCGGAGGAGGATTTCTTATTATTCCGGCTTTAGTCCTTCTTGCCAAACTTCCGATGAAAAAAGCCGTAGCCACCTCCCTGTTAATCATCGCTGTCAAATCACTGATTGGCTTTTTGGGAGACGTGCAAAACATCGACATCGACTGGAGTTTCTTAGGTCTATTTACAGGACTTTCTGTCGTTGGTATTTTTATAGGCATCTGGCTTAATAAATTTATCGACGGGGCAAAACTCAAAAAGGGATTTGGCTGGTTTGTCCTCCTGATGGGGATCTATATTGTTTATAAAGAATTTACTCAATAGTTATACTTTCAAGGAGCTATTCCCGCTATCCATTGCAAGTCCGCTCCGCTCTGCTGTAATAGCTAATCATGCCAAAAGAGCTTCCGTTGGTCGCTTTTTGGCAATTGCTTTTAATCAGCAGACCCGTTTGCGGGCTTTCCATTCCTATCGGGGCTAGAGTGGTTTTGAATTTTTTATTTCAAATTTCTTATTTTTTTTACCTACTACCTACTACCTACTACCTACTACCTACTAACTACTAACTAATCACGATTCACTACTCACTATTCACGACTCACTACCGACTATTCAATTTTTTTGATATTAAACATCAGCTGTAACTATTGTTACTTAAAAAACCATAGTTATATCTTATATTTGTACTGTAATAAAAAAAGATAAATACTATGGAAGATTTAAAAAACGAACAGAACAATCAAGAAGTCATTAGCATGCCAAGAATAGGGGATCAGGCGCCAGATTTTGAAGCTGTCACTACTCATGGAAAAATGAAAATGTCTGAATTTGCTCCAGATAAATGGACGGTGATGTTTTCTCACCCTGCCGATTTTACACCGGTATGTACGACAGAAATGAGCGGATTTGCCAAACGTAAATCAGAATTTGAAGCCCTCAATACCGAATTGTTAGGTTTGAGTATCGACTCGATTCATTCACACATCGGATGGGTAGATAGTGTCAAGCAAAATACTGGGGTCTACATGGATTTCCCTATTATCGCCGACATTGATATGAAAGTGTCCAAGCTTTACGGAATGCTTCAACCTAACGAAAGTGAAACTGCAGCCGTAAGAGCCGTCTTTTTTATAGATCCATCCAAAAAAATAAGACTGATTATGTACTACCCACTAAATGTTGGTAGAAATATGGATGAGATTCTAAGATGTTTGGAAGCTCTTCAGTTTTCAGATGAGCACGGAGCAGCCTGTCCATTGGATTGGAAGAAAGGAGACAAAGGCATTGTTTCACCTCCAAAAACCTTAAAGGACTATGAGGCTAGACTTAAAGATGATTCAGTTGAAAAAACCACTTGGTACTTAGCTAAAAAGCAGTTTTAATTAGTATTTTAAGTTTGTTTGTGAAAAAAAGCAGAGGAAATCCTCTGCTTTTTTACTTAATAGAAGTTTTGAATAAAATAGTTTATAAACACCACCTTCTTCTTGTAACTTTAGTTACCGTCCATTTACTATAGCGCACGTAACTTGCAGTATCAAATCCGATTAACATGAAATGGTTATTAGTGTCCATCGTTTTGCTTTTAGCCTCGGCGTCTTGTAAGCAAACCACCAAGAAAAATAATGGCGATTATATCAAAATCAAATCAGAAGATTTAAATTCCGAAGACATCGCCTTGAGAGGAAAAAAGTTGATGGAAAACAAATGTTATCTCTGTCACAGTCCTAGCTCAGAACAAGCCTCGATGATTGCTCCGCCCATGGCGGCCATCAAAGCGAGGTACTCTAAAGATGCTCAAAGCAAAGAGGAGTTTGTAAAACACGTATGGAATTTTGTAGAACGTCCGGCTCAGGAAAAGGTCAAGCTGAAAGGAGCGGTGAAGCGTTTTGGTTTAATGCCTTATCAGCCTTATCAACAAAAAGATATTGAGGCTATAGCGGCATTTATGTACGATTACGAGATTGCTCAACCCGAGTGGTTTGAAGAACATTGGGAAAAGCATCAAGGTAAAAAATACAAGCAAAAAGGCAAGTCTGTGAGCTCACTTCCAGATCCAGAACAGAGTTATGCCGATATTGGGATGTCTTATGCCAAGTCGACTAAAGCGACCTTAGGTAAAAACTTAATGGGAGCCATACAAAAAGAAGGCGTTCTGCATGCTCTTTCCTTTTGTAACGTACAGGCGATGCCGCTCACAGATTCTATGGCGACAAAGCACAACGCGTCCATAAAGCGAGTATCCGATAAAAACAGAAACCCTAAAAATAAGGCAAACCCAGAAGAACTGGAATATATCTCGGTCTATAAAAAGGTAGTGAAAAACGGTGAAGAGCCCGAACCCATCGTTGTAGAGAGGGGTGAAAAAGTCAATTTTTACTATCCAATTGTGACCAACGATATGTGTTTAAAATGCCATGGTACGCCGGGACAGGAGATTCAAACTGAAACCTTAAAAAGAATTCAACAGCTTTACCCCAACGACAAAGCTATAGGGTATGGAGTTAACGAAGTGAGAGGAATATGGAGTATAAGTTTTGATACCAATGAATAAATTAATTATATCGTTTTCAGCTTTAGTTTTAATTACAGGTTGTCAGCAGTCGAACCAAGAAAAGGAAGAAAAGGAAAAAACGTCTGCTCACTGGAGTTACGATGGAGAGACAGGACCAGAGCACTGGTCCGAACTTGAAGGAGAGACCAATTGCAATGGAAATTTTCAGTCTCCAATTAACCTGGTCAATTTTAAAACTAAAGAGCATCTCGAGCCCATCGACCTGCATTATTCTGAAGAAACCATACTGCATGATGTAGCCAATAATGGTCATTCCATCCAGTATGATTTTGAGCCAGGTGATTTTTTGATTCATAACAATGATACCTTTCACCTGAAGCAGTTTCATTTTCATGAACCAGCAGAACATCTTATCGAAGGTGTTCGGTATCCTTTAGAGATTCACCTTGTCCATCAAAACCCCGCAAAAGAGTTTTTAGTCTTGTCTGTCATGGTGAAAGAGGGCAAAAACAGTCAGCCTTTTGAATTGCTGGAAAGTTACCTGCCCATTCAAAAAGGAGAAACCAAACTGATTCAGGCGTCCTTTGATATATCTCAAAATTTACCCGAAGAAAAAGGTTACTTCACGTACGAAGGCTCCCTCACCACACCACCATGTTCTGAAAACGTCACCTGGATTGTATTCAAAGAGCCTATAGAAATCGCACTCGAACAGGTAGAATTATTGAAATACCTAATGCCCGTCAACAATTACCGAGAGGAACAGCCTCACCACGGACGAGTGATCTACTCAACTTCATTTTAATAAAATTGATTTTTGTAGTTGGTATAAACTATAAACTGCACATTTGGCTTTTCTAACTTATAATCATCAAACTCATCAACACATGTCTGAAGAAATGAAACTTTGCCCAAACTGCAAATCCCCTTACGGATACTCCATAGGACAAGGACTTTACAACTGCCCAGAATGCAGTTTTGAATGGAATATAACCGAAAATGAACCCGAAATAAATCAAGTAGAAGGCGACGATTTAGTCATAAAAGATGCCAATGGTAATGCTCTTGAAGATGGAGATAGTGTGGTCATTGTGAAAGACCTTCCCGTTAAAGGTTATCCAAAACCTTTGAAAGCAGGAACTAAAGTGAAAAATATTCGCCTAACCGATGGCGACCATAATATAGACTGTAAGATAAAAGATTTTGGGGCTATGGCTTTAAAATCTGAATTTGTCAAAAAAGCATAATTTGAAAGCGAACTAAAGCCATTTCTTATGAAACGACTAGGACTTATAGGAGGAACGTCTTACCATTCTACCATAGAATATTACAGAGATATTAATTTTAAGGTAGGTGAGGTCATTGGAAGTTCACAAAATCCGGAATTGCTTCTGTACAGCATTAATATAGAGGTAATGAGAAGACAGGATGAAGATGAAATTAATCAAACGTATTTAAGGGTAGCTCAAACTCTCGAACAGGCTGGTGCAGAAGCTTTAATGATCTGTGCCAACACGCCACATATGGCTGTAGGTTTTGTGCAGCCTAAGATAGGAATACCTTTTCTCCATATCGCCGATGCTGTAGCCAGGGAAGCTGAGCCTAAAAAATATAGAAAGTTACTTTTACTGGGCAATAAACCTACCATGACCAAAGCTTTTCTTAAAGACTATTTAGCCAAAAATTACGACTTTGAAATTGTAATTCCAGAAGAGGAAGATATCAATAGATCCCACTACTTTGTTTCGAAAGAACTAACCCAGGGACAGTTCACCAAAGAAGCTAAACAATTTTATATAGAATTGATTAAAGCTTATGAAACTAAAGTAGATGCTGTGATTTTAGGCTGTACAGAACTCCCCATGTTACTTAAACATGAAGAAATTTTACTTCCTTTTTTGAAAACCACAGACTTACATATACAGGCAGCAGTCGATTTCATACTATCGAAGTAATATGTTTTACAATTATGGATAATTCATTAAACACTTTATAAAATACAGAATTTGACACCTTTACAGTAACATTAGTTACAGAAAATATAATGAGATAATGTTATATTTATAAAATTTAAGTTTTATGAAATCAAAATATTCAGTATTAATCATTGGTGGAGGAACTGCAGGAATTATGACGGCAGCACAACTCCTCAAAAAGAATTCCAGCCTTTCTGTTGGAATTATCGATCCCGCAGACACCCATTACTACCAGCCCGCATGGACGCTTGTTGGTGGTGGAACTTATAATTTTGACGATACAGCCAGACCCATGAAGGATTTAATTCCTGAGGGCGCTGACTGGATTCAGGATTATGCAACCGGTTTCGAGGCCGATAATAATATCGTTAAAACACAAAATTCTGGTGATATTGCTTACGATTATTTGGTGGTAGCTCCAGGTCTAGTGATGGATCTGACCTTAATTGAAGGTTTAGAATCCTCCTTAGGTAAAGGAGTGGTGTGTAGTAATTATACCGATCCAAAACATACCTGGGAGGTGATTCAAAACTTCAAAGGGGGGAATGCGGTATTTACGCAACCTACTACCCCAATTAAATGTGGTGGTGCTCCACAAAAAATTGCTTATCTGGCTGCAGATTATTTTAGAAAAAACAAAGTCGACGCCCGAGTGATTTTCGCAACACCAGGAACCGTATTGTTTGGTGTTAAAGAAATTCGAGAGACTCTGCAAAAAGTCGTCGATCGATACGGTATGCACTTCAAGCCTTTTTATGCACCTGTTAAAATCGACGCGGATAAAAAAATCATCACTTACAAATATGTAGGAGATGATGAGAACCAATGTGTGACCAACGAAAGTAAAGAAATTGGTGAGCGTATTTCTGGAGAGGCTCTTATTGATATGCCTTTTGACATGCTACACCTGGCACCACCACAAACCGCTCCTAAATTTATTAAAGAATCCAACCTGGTCAACAAAGAGGGTTGGGTGGATGTGAATATCAATTCTCTTCAACATAATACCTATCCTAATATTTTCGCCTTAGGCGATGTGGCGGCTTTGCCTACGGCAAAAACAGGAGCAGCGATTAGAAAGCAGGTACCAGTTGTGGTAGAAAACCTGATGTTTATGATGAACAACAAACCCGCATCCAATAAGGATTACAAGGGTTATTCCTCTTGTCCTCTAGTGACTGGCTATGGTAAAATGGCCTTGGCAGAGTTTGATTATGAAGGTAATTTTACTCCAGACCCCAAGTTAAAACAAATGTTAGTCTTCAATTCCGCTAAAGAACACTGGAGACTCTGGATGTTAAAAAAATACGGTTTGCCTTATTTGTATTGGAACAAAATGATGAAAGGGGAGGCAGTATAAGTAGTGTTTAAATTCAAATTTGAAAGCAGAGTCTCAAAGATTCTGCTTTTTTTTTAGCTATTCCCGCTATCCTTTCCAATCTATCGTCCTCCTGCTGGGCAAACCATAATTCCAAAAGAGCTTCCGTTGGTCGCTTTTTGGAACTGGCTTTAGCTCAACAGTTCTTCCTCTAGGATTTCCACTCCTATCGGGGCTATTAAACCGTGAACCAGTTCGGCAGTCCACTAGTCAACCGATTTAAAAATATAATAATGCTGAATATCGATTAACGAATAACGAATACACGAATACACGAATAACGAATACACGAATACACGAATAACGATTAACAAATAACGAATATCGAATACACGAATACACGAATACACGAATACACGAATAACGAATATCGAATACACGAATAACGATTAACGAATATCGACTACACGACTACACGAATAAAGACGAAGTCATAACTCAAACGAGCAATAAGACCTACAACCTACTCACTAAATCCTACCCTCAATTTTTATTTCAAAGTTTAAATTTTTTATTTTCTATTTTCTATTTTCTATTTTTCACTACTCACTACTCACTACTCACTACTCACTACTCACTACTCACTACTCACT
>CAZOAD010000057.1:5006-16784 GCA_964577705.1 uncultured Mesohalobacter sp. | reverse complement strand
TGTTGGCCTTTTTTTATGATTATAGTTTTATTAGCGTTTTTTAGAAGGTTTTTACTTCCAAGTAAATTATGTGAAATAACATTGTGTTAACTTAATTAATAAAACATTAACTTATAGAGCCTTTTTGAGCACCCTCATTAACACTTGATTTAACTTAAGGAAAGCAGAAAATTTATTTTAAGTTTTAAGATTAAGTACATGTTATTTGTATAACTAACTGTTAAACAGGTAGCTAACAATTGTTAGTTCATAAACACCCATATTGTTAATGAATTTTAACGTATTGAGCCTCTTATTAAGCCCCGTATTTATTGGTCTATTAACCTAATCTTATCATTTTTGAGTCGGCTAATTCTAATAAACAAAAACATGAAATTAAAAATGAATGGAATTTTAACGCTTTTTTTTGCGTTAGTAGTGCAATTTTCGTTTGCACAAACAAAAACTGTTTCCGGTACGGTAACAGATGGAGATGGGTTACCTCTACCTGGAGTTAACATTCTAGTGAAAGGAGAGACATCAGGAACTCAGTCTGATTTTGATGGAAATTATTCTATTGACGTTGAGACTGGTAAAACTTTAGTTTTTAAATATATAGGTTTCAAGACCCAGGAAATTAAAGTGGGTGCTCAATCTCAAATAGATGTAAGTCTAGTTACAGATTCATCAGAACTTGATGAGGTCGTGGTAGTTGGATTTGGTGAAAGGGATGAAGATAAAATACTTCAAACTGTATCTGTCGTTGGAAATAAAGAAATTGATGACCTTCCAGCTCAGAATCCCCAAGATTTACTTCAAGGTCAAGCATCTGGAGTTAGCATTACAAATGCTTCCGGAGTTCTAGGATCTCGTTCAAGTGTTAGGATTAGAGGGGTAAATTCATTGATTGGTGGAGCCCAACCTCTATTTGTTATTGATGGTGTGCCTTTAGATGATTCTTCTCAGACCTTTGGATTAGGGGGTGGAGGTTTGAATCCATTAGCAACGATTAATCCAGAAAGTATAGAAACTTTTACTGTACTCAAAGATGCAGCTGCGACATCAATATACGGTTCTAGAGGATCCAACGGTGTAATTTTGATTACAACTAAACAAGGATCTAAAGGAACAGCTCCTGCTTTTCAATTTGAAACTTTTATTCAAGCATCAGAGGCTACAGAATTACCGGAAATTTTAAATGCTCAACAATATGGTAATTTTTTCATTGATGTTTTAAATGCTCAAAATGGTTTAGGATTGAATACCTTAGAAGATTTAAGAGATGCTGGTGGTGGTGATTACACCCAACCTGGCTTTGATTGGTTGGATGCCGCGACGAGAACTGGAGTTTCGGAAAACTATAATTTTTCTGTTCGTGGAGGTTCTGAAAATTCTACCTATTATTTAGGAGTTAACCATTCTGACCAAGAAGGTTATTTGATAGGAAATAATCAGCGTAATACAAATATCAGATTAAATTTAACAACAGATATAACTGATAATTTTAGAGCTGGTGCTAATATTAACACAAGTTTTATCGATAATGATCGTATTAATGAGGAAAATAGTACTTTTGCTCCGGTAACCGCCGCTCAGCTTATAAGACCTAATGCTCGACCTACTGACGATGAAGGTAATTTTATACCATCTGGGCAAACTGGTCAGAATATTGTTGGTATTGTTGCATTAAATACATCTGTAGTTGAGACTACGAGGCTAATAGGTAATGTTTTTAGTGAAATTGACTTCTTAGACGATCAATTTACTTTTAGATCAAGCTTAGGACTTGATAAGAGATTTGTCGAAAACATTTTTAGAGACTCTGAGGTATTTACGCCAGGCGGAGCTGCTCAAAATGCAATAGGACAAGTTGAAAGAATTAACTTTACAAATACTCTAAATTGGGAGAAAAGTTTTGGAGCTCATAATTTTGGAGCCTTATTAGGTTCTCAATTTGAAAAAACAAATACTCGTTTCTTAAATGCTAGAACCGTTAATTTTTTGACAGATGCTTTACCAAATGTGGGTTCTGTGTCTGAGCCAACGACCACAAGTTCTACAACATCGGAAAGTGCTTTAATAGGTTACTTTACACAATTTAATTACGATTTTGATGGTAAATACCTATTTGAAGCCTCCTTTAGACGAGATGGTTCTTCAAGATTTGGTGTTAATAACCAATTTGGTAATTTTTACGCCTTTTCAGGAGGCTGGAATATCTCAGCTGAAGATTTTATGAGCGAAAGTATATTTAATAGATTGAGAATTAGAGCAAGTTATGGTACAACAGGAAATGATAGAATAGGTGATTTTGCATTCCAGGAAACATTCTCTAGTGACGACTATAATGGTAGTCCAGGATTAATTTTAGATAGTCCAGCATTACCGGATTTACAGTGGGAAGAAACCGCTACTTTTGATATTGGTTTTAAATCAGCTATATTAAATGACCTGATAAGATTTAATGTGAATTACTACAATAAGCAAACTGATAATTTATTACTACCTGTTCCATTAACAGCCTTAACAGGAGCGGGAACAAACCTTGTAAGAACAACGGTTACTCGAAATGCAGGTGAGATTGAAAATTCAGGATTCGAATTTGATTTGAGTGCCAGTATATTAAGAGATTCGGAATTTACCTGGGATTTGAATTTCAATTTATCTACTGTGAAAAATGAAGTTAAATCTTTGCCTGGAGCAGGTACTGATGAACAAGGTAGACAATTCCTAGAAGGCACTGCAGCTCAGAGAGCTATTGTTGGAGAATCTGCTAATAGCTTTTATTTAGTGCCTTATTTAGGAGTTAATCCTGAGACAGGTGATGCTGAATGGTTAACACGAGATGGTGAAGCTACAACAACCAGATCACCTTCAGATAGGAGAATAGTTGGAGATGCTAATCCAGATTTTTACGGTGGATTTAGATCGTCTATGCAATATAAAAATTGGGATCTTAATATGCTATTTAACTATACCTACGGCAATGATATTTTAGTAGATGGTGATCGCTTTGTTAGAAATGCAAATAATATTGGTGCATTTAATTTGTCGACAGACGTATTAGACTATTGGACACCAGACAACAGAAATGCATCAGTCCCAGCCTTAACTAGTCCAACTTTTGAAACCTATCAAAACCCGTCAACAAATCAACTTTACGATGGATCATTTCTAAGGTTAAAAAATGTAACTCTTGGTTACAATCTACCAAATAAAATAGTAGAAAAATTAGGCTTTTTATCTGGTGTTAGATTGTATGCTACGGCAACTAACCTAATTACTATAAAAGACAGTAGACTAGATGGAATCGACCCAGAATTTACAGATAGTTTAAATCCATTGGCGCTTGGAGAATCTTTCTTTGTCGCTCCGCAGGTTTCAACCTACATCCTTGGCGCTAAATTTAATTTCTAAACATAAACTTATGAAAACTATTTTTAAATATAACTTATTACTCCTATTCACAGTAGCCTTTTTGGTGTCTTGTGAAGATGAGTTAGACATTATCTCAGAAGATGATGTGAATTCTGAAACTTTATTTTCTAACGCAACAACAGTTGAAGGTGGAATTCGAGGACTTTACAGTTTAGCCCAAAATGCTGACGCCTTTAATGGTACCCCACAGACTTTGTCCGAATGGTGGGCTGATAATTCCGATTTTAAAGGATCTTTTCCAACTTTTCTTCAGTTTTACAATTACACACCTCAATCAGATAATACAAGTGTAAATGCAATTTATAGACGTAACGCTGATATTGTTGAAGCCTGTAATTTGATTATAACTGATTTGCCATTGGCAGAACCTAGTCCAAGAGATCTTACAGAAGAACAACAAGCGCAGTTTTTGGCTGAGGCTCACTTTATAAGAGCTCTTACTAATTTCAATATGAGCATGTACTTTGGTCAGCCTTACAACGTAGCAAATGGAAATAGCTTATCAATTCCTAATAATTTGGCAGTTTTCCGAGGTAATAATCAAGAGGAATTTGATATTCCAAGGAGTACATTAAACGATATTTATAATCAAATAGAAGACGACCTTTCTATTGCTATAAATGACCTCCCAAGTTCTTATGCAGAACAATCTGCTACAAGAGGAAGGGCTACTTCAGGAGCAGCTACCGCATTACTAGCTAGACTTGAATTATACAGAGAAAACTTTGATGTAGCAGCTCAATTAGCTACTGACGTGATTGACTCGCCTGTATATGAATTAGCACCAGATTACAGTTTTTATAATACCTTTTCTTCTGAGAATATTTTTACATTAATCAATTTAGCAATTGATAGCCAGGCTAGTAATGAAGGTTTTTCGGGTTTAAATAATCCTACACCTGCAGGTAGAGGAGATGCGCCTTTTAGTCAAGATTTGATAGATGCATACCAATCTGAGCCTGGAGATCTGAGATTTTCAGAACTAACTCAAATAGGTATAGACGCTCAGGGTGTAGAATCTGTATTTACCGCAAAATATCCTGATCCAAATTCTCAAGCTGATAATGCTCCAATCTTGAGAATTACTGAAATGTATCTAATTAGAGCTGAGGCTAATGTTAGAAACAATACTTCTATTGGAGCAACTCCTTTAGCTGATCTTAATTTATTAAGAGATAGAGCTGGCTTAGCTCCATTGTCCTCTGTAGATATTGATGATGTTTTAATAGAACGAAGAAAAGAGTTAGCTTTTGAAGGTGGACATAGACGTATGGATTTACTGAGAAACGGAAGGAGCCTTAGATCCGGCTTAGAATCGGAAGCTGAATCTAACGTTGGTGACCCTTTTACCATTTTTCCAATTCCACAAAGAGAATTGGATCTCACTACTCAGGTAGAACAAAACCCTGGTTATTAACTAAAATCATTTCAATCGGTTATGACCCGCCTCGAGAGAGGCGGGTTTTTTCATGAGATAAATTAACATTTCTGCTTTTGTTAATTTCATGTTATTGATTAAATTGCCAAACATAAAATTTAACAAAAAAATATGAAATTAAACTACATCAAGTTTTTGGTATTTATTTTTACAATAACCTTAAGCTTACCTTCCTTTTCTCAGACGGAAGCTCAGAAACAACGAATTACTTCTAGATACAATACCTCTCTATTAAACCAACTCTCAAGCGATTATAGTGAGGCCTCTATTTCACAGAAGCAAGCCGCTTTAAATCAGGCTAAAAGTAGAAATATTGAAACTTCACTTATCCTAAAAGACGGAAGTTATGCTGAATTGCAACGTTTCGACGCTGAGGGCACTCCGATTTATTACCAAACCTATAACGTAGATGCTGCTCGTTCAACCCGAGCAAACCACCTAAATATTGGTGGGTCTACTGGGTTCAATTTAGATGGACAAGGGATGACTGCTCATGTATGGGATGGTGGACACGCCAGAGTGACTCACCAGGAGTACCAAGAGTCCGGAAGTAGTAGGGTGACAATAATGGATACCGCCTCCGAAGGTTTAGACCTTAATTTTCATGCAGCCCATGTTACTGGAACAATTATGGCAGCTGGAGTAGTTCCAAACGCTAAAGGAATGGCTCCACAGGCCAATGTGGAAGGTTATAAATGGAATAATGATACCGGAGAGGCTACTGCAGCTGCTGCTGAAGGCATGCTGGTGTCCAATCATTCCTATGGGTTTAGACCAGACCTTTTACCAGATTATTATTTTGGCGGTTATATAGATGAATCTCGTAATTGGGACATTATCCATTACAATGCGCCTTACTATTTAATGGTAGTCGCTGCCGGGAATGACGGAAACGCGTCTTGGAATGATTCGCCTTTAGACCCAGCGAATCCTCAGTTTGATAAATTAACAGGTCATTCTACATCAAAAAACAACTTGGTAGTAGCCAATGGTAGAGATGCAGAAGTTGATGATGAAGGTAATTTGATTTCTGTGGTTATTAACTCTGGAAGTAGCCAGGGTCCTACCGACGATTTAAGGATTAAGCCCGATATCACTGGTAATGGTACTGGTGTGTTTTCTACTTATGAAAGTTCAGATACTGCTTATAATTCTATTTCTGGTACATCCATGGCTTCTCCGAATGTAGCTGGAAGTGCCCTTTTGCTCCAACAGCACGCCCAAAATCTATTCGGAGAATTTATGAGGTCTGCTACCTTAAAAGGACTTATTCTTCATACGGCAGACGATGCCGGTATGGAAGGTCCAGATGCCGTATATGGTTGGGGTCTGATGAATGCTAAACGTGCTGCTGAAACTTTAAGCCAAAAGGACAACGGTTCAATTGTTAATGATTTATCCTTATTTCCTGGGCAAACCTATACGCTGGAAGTGGAAAGTAACGATGTCGATGCTCTTTTAGCCTCTATTTCTTGGACTGATCCTGCTGGTGTAGCTACAACCGAAGTCAATTCTGATGAAGCAAGACTGGTTAATGATCTTGATATTGTTGTTGAACAGGCAGGTACTGAATATCTTCCTTGGAGATTAACCGGAGTAAACACAAATGAAAAAGCTAACAATACAAGAGATCCATTTGAAAGAGTAGATATCGAAAATGCTACCGGAACCTACACCATTACAGTTACTCATAAGGGTACCTTAACCAACGAGCAACAAAATTTCTCTTTGATTGTGACAGGCTTAAATTCTGAACCTGTAGTTTGTGAAGCCATATCTCCTAGTGGAATTACAGTAGGTGGAGTCGATTCAGATTCTGCTTCATTGTACTGGGACATTACAAATGGTGCTGAATTTGAATTTAGATATAGAGAAGAAGGAACTACAAACTGGATTGAAAGTACGTTGGAAACCAACTCTATCAATTTAGAAGGACTTACTGAATTAACTACTTACGAATATCAAATCCGTACCCGATGCTTAGCAGAAGATACTTTATCTGACTACTCTGAGTTAGCCACCTTCACCACAGAAGAATTCGTTTTGAGTTATTGTAATTCTAATGGCATAATCACAAGTGATGAGCACATAGCAAGAGTAAGATTACAAGATATAGACAACGAATCTGGAGCAGGTCCAGGTTACTCAGATTTTACAAATATCTCAACACAACTTGTTGTTGGAGACACTTATACAGTCACTGTAAATCCAGATTGGTCAGGAACTGTGTATGAAGAAGGTATCAGTGTATGGATCGATTTTAACCTTAATGGAGATTTTACAGATGATGGTGAACTTGTCTTATCCAGTGCCCCTTCCACAAGTGAGGAGGTGAGTGGTACTTTTACAGTTCCTGAAGGATCAGTAGAAGGGGAAAGTCTCAGGATGAGAGTCTCAATGAAATATAATGGAACACCTTCTTCTTGTGAAACTTTTGAATGGGGAGAAGTAGAAGACTATACAGTAGTCTTACTTCCATCAGGAAGCTGTAATGTATCAACACCAACTGGTGAAGATGAACAAGTGTTTTGTTCAGTTCCCCTTTTGGACGACATAGTGCTGGATGACCCAAATATTGCATGGTATAATCAGGAAACTGGAGGAGAAATATTAGCTCCAGATTACGTCATCACCGATGGTGAGGTATTATACGCTGCTAAAGTGGAAGATACTTGTGAAAGTGTTATTCGATTAGCTGTCACTATTAGCATCGGAGATTTTGAAGGCCCAACCCCAGTCATACAAGTTTTGGAAGATGTTGAAGGCGAATGTGAGGTCACCGAATTAGTTGCCCCTACTGCTGAAGATAATTGTGATGCCGGTGAGATCACTGGAACTACATCAGTAGACTTACCAATTACAGAGACTACAGTTATTACCTGGGAGTTTGTAGATAGTTCAGGGAATATAACGACTCAAACTCAAGATGTAGTTATAGAAGATTTAGAAAACCCTGTGATCCTTGCCAATGAGTCTGTTGTTTTAGAACTTGATACGGATGGATTAGCAACCTTAGCCATCGAAGATGTTGAAAACGGATCTAGCGATAATTGTGGAATCGAAAGTCAGGAGCTAAGTCAGGTTGAGTTCACCTGTGATGATTATGACAAACAGGAAGAGTTTACAAGTGTTACCTATACAGTAACAGACACAAGCGGTAATGTATCTGAAGTTACTATTCAAGTGACACTTACAGATCCAACTTCTGCTTGCTCACTAAGCTCCAGTGTTTTCGATAAGGCAGAAGTCGCTCTTTACCCAAACCCGGTAAGTCAAACTCTATTCCTTGAGTTAGGAACTTCTCAAGTGTCTATCGATAAAGTGGTTGTTTACGACATCAGAGGAAAACAAGTAATGACATTCAATATGAGTGGAACTACTACTTCAATGGATGTGTCAGCTTTAGCATCTGGAAACTATTTCTTAATGATGTCTTCTGGAAAAGATACTTTGACCAAAAGATTTATAAAAAAATAAATCATAATAAGCTTAGCTTACCCAAACCCGCATCTTTAGGTGCGGGTTTTTTTATATTTATTCTGTTCTCTTTTTTTCTTCGGAATTCGATACAAGTTAGATTCCTATTTTGAAAGCTTTTGCTTTAAGCCTTATCTTAAAATTTATCTAAAATCCATTCATTTCAAATTATGAAAGTTCTCAGTAAACTTTCATTTGTTATATTTAAACTATCGTTAGGAGTGCCTAAGGGCTGAGAATATATCCTAGAACCTGAACTGAGTAATTACAGCGTAGGAAAACGAAACTGAAATTGAAAAAAACATCAATAGACCGTTTTGTGTATCTACATGAAGCGGTTTTTTAATTTATAGAATCTATGAAATCATTACAAGGAATTTATGCGATTACTGATGAAGTGCTCACTCCAAAGTCAACAATTATCGAACAAGTGAAAGAAGCTTTGGAGGCGGGAGCAAAAGTGATTCAGCTTAGGGATAAGTCCTCCACAGATGAAGAACTGGAGGAGATAGCCAAAGCTTTGCAGCAGGTTTGTACCAAGAAAAAGGCGACTTTTTTCATTAACGACCGGGTACAGCTGGCTAAGAAAATAGGAGCAGACGGAGTACACGTTGGATTTTCCGACCAAACCGTAAAAGCCACCAGAGAAGAAGTCGGAGATCAAATGTTGATAGGCGTGTCCTGTTATGGGGACTTGGATAGAGCAAAACAAGCAGTAAAAGACGGGGCAGACTATGTAGCCTTTGGAGCCTTTTTTCCTTCCAAAACCAAACCCAAAGCAGATGTAGTGAGCAAAGAAGTTATTTCTGAAGCCAAAAATCTACTCGAAGTTCCTGTGTGTGTCATTGGAGGGATAAACCGTGAGAACATAGCCGAGATCGCCAGTCATCAGCCAGATATGTATGCTTTAGTGAGTGATATTTTTGGCTCAGGAGACATTACCAAATCGGTAACTGAATTGAAGAATCACCTATCAAATTCAAAATAACAATTTTAAATTATCAAACCCATATCATGGAATTGCAACACTATTTACAACACATCAAGGATCGCGGTCCACTTGTAGAAGCCATTACCAACTATGTTACCATCACCGATTGTGCTAATATATTACTGAGTGTTGGGGCCTCTCCTGCAATGTGCGAATCTGCAGATGAAGCTTATGAGTTCACCAAATTATCGAGTGCGGTCTATTTGAATATAGGGACGCTTACCAAAGAACAGGAATTAGCCATGTTACAAGCTATTAAGGCTGCAGATGAGCTTACTATTCCTGTGGTTTTGGACCCCGTTGGTTGCGGCGCCATTCCCAGAAGAGTTGACTTCATCCATAAATTGAGATCTTTCGGAAAAATAAGTGTTTTAAAAGGAAATGTTGGTGAAATAAAAACTTTGGCAGGAGCAAAGACAGAGGTTAAAGGCGTCGATTCTTTAGACGAGGGAGAAGATGCTGTTGAGGTTTGCGAGCAACTGGCCAAAGACTGGAAGTGCATCGTTGTAGCTACTGGTAAAAGAGATATTCTAACCGATGGGAAGCAGACGGCTACAGTAGATAACGGGTCCGAAATGTTTACCAAAATAACAGGTGCCGGATGTATGTTGGGGGCGCTACTTGCAGGCTTTTCCGGGGCAAATCCCGAAGCTCTTTTTGAAGCCAATCTTGCAGGACTTGTGACTATGGGAATTGCTGGTGAAAAAGCATCAAAGCTAGATCGGGGTAACCTGCCTGGAAGTTTTAGAAGCTATCTAATGGACGAAATCCATCAGGTGAATCTTAAAACTGATGCCGGATTAGCAAATTATCAATTGCACTCGATATGAAACAGAGTTGGTTTGATGGAGTTGTTGAACAGGTAAGCCCAATTATGAAGGCCATTCAGCAGCACGAGTTTATAAAAAAATTGAGTAATGGTTCTTTAAGCAAGAAAAGATTCCAATTTTACATTCATCAAGATACCTACTACCTCAATACCTACGGAAAGGTCCTGGCAAGCATCTCTACGCAATTAAAGGATCCTGAGCAGTCTTCAGATTTCATGAGATTTGCTAATGAGACGATTGCTGTAGAAAAAATACTTCACAAGGAGTTTGCTGAAGAATTAAAAGCCTTTGAAATTCCAGAAAAATCGCCAACCTGCCATTTATACACAGGCTTTCTTGCCGAAGTTTTTGAATATGATGCTATTGAAATCAGTCTGGCTGCGGTTCTGCCTTGTTTTTGGATTTATAAAGAAGTTGGAGATTATTTGTTGTCTATTACAGAAACAAGTGAGAATCCCTATCACAAATGGATCGCCACCTACGGTGGTGAAGATTTTGCAAATTCAGTAAAAAGAGCCATCGAAATTACTGAACACTATGCCCAAAAAACAACTCCGGAGGTCAGATCACAAATGACCAAAGCTTTTATGAAAACAGCTCAGATGGAGTGGATGTTCTGGGACAGTGCCTATCAGCTGGAGAAATGGCCTGTTTAAACCAGAATAGGACGTATTTATAATTTAAAACTTACTTAAATGAAAACTTATCCTAAACTTTTAATCATTGCTGGCAGCGATTCGGGAGGAGGTGCAGGAATTCAGGCCGATATCAAATCGGCAGGTGCTTGTGGAACCTATTCAACAACTGTTATTACAGCACTTACTGCTCAAAATACACTTGGAGTGTCAGCTATTGAGGGTGTTTCTCCACAAATGATTTCAGCGCAGCTCAAGGCCGTTTTGGATGACATTGGTACCGATGCCGTAAAAATTGGCATGCTTCATTCCAAAGAAGTGATAGATGTGATTGCCAAACACCTCAAGCAGTATCAGCCAAAATCTATTGTGCTGGACCCGGTTATGGTTGCCACTTCTGGTGATCGTTTGCTTCAGGAAGAAGCGATGCAGGCTTTGATGGACACGATGATACCACTGGCAGATGTCATCACTCCCAACGTGCCAGAAATGGAATTGCTGCTTGGAGAAAAACTCAAAAAGACCATAGAGTTTTCAACTTATGCTCAGAAACTTGCCGATAAATTTCAAGTTTCCGTTCTGTTGAAAGCAGGACACCTGGAAGGTGACAACTCAACCGATATGTTATTCAACTTGGAGACCAGGCAGCTTACCAAGTTGAGTTCGCCTAGAATTGATACTAAAAATACACATGGAACTGGCTGTAGTTTATCCTCGGCTCTAGGAAGTTATCTGGCCCAAGGCTTCAGTTTGGAAGATGCCGCCCAAAAAGCAAAAGCCTTTATCCATTTAGCCATCAAATCTGGAAGCGCCTATAAACTTGGGGAAGGCTCAGGACCCATTCACCATTTTTATAAAAAGGAGTAGTCTTTCGCTGTGGAGATTATACTTGAACTTAGTTTTTACTGACCTAAACCTACTTAATTAACGATTTTAAAAATAAACCTATGGAACTCAATAAACAATTAGTTTTAATTACTGGAGCAAGTA
>CAZOAD010000057.1:0-4996 GCA_964577705.1 uncultured Mesohalobacter sp. | reverse complement strand
AGATTATACTTGAACTTAGTTTTTACTGACTTAAACCTACTGAACTAACACTTAAAAAAAATGAACTTATGGAACTCAATAAACAACTAGTTTTAATTACCGGAGCAAGTAGAGGCCTTGGAGAAGCCTTAGCAAGAACCTTTGTGGATCAAGGGTCTAAAGTTATTATAAATTACCACCAAAGCCAGACTAAAGCGGTGGAGCTTGCTCAGGAACTCGGTGATAATGCCTTAGCGATTGGTGCTGATGTGAGAATAAAAGCGGATATGCAAAGGCTGGTACAAACCGCAGAAAACCATTTCAATCTGAAAGTAAGCACACTCGTAAATAACGCCCTAATCGATTATAAGTTTGACCCTGCTAAAAATAAAAATCATGAAACTATTCAATGGACTGACTATTTACGTCAGCTGGAAGGAAGTGTAGAGGGTGCTTTAAACTGTCTTCAGGCAGTGAGCTCTAGTATGAAGACCTTAAAATTTGGAAGAATCATCAATATTGGGACCAACCTTTTCCACAACCCGGTTGTTCCTTACCATGATTACACCACAGCTAAATCTGCTTTACTTGGATTTACTCGCAATATGGCTCAAGAACTGGGACAGTACAATATCACCGTGAATATGGTAAGCGGGGGTCTGCTTTTTAAAACGGATGCGAGTTCCGCAACTTCCGATGAGGTTTTTGATATCATAAAAGCCAATACTCCAATGGGAAAAGTGACTACACCACAAGAATTAGCAGATAGTGTCCTGTTTTTTGCATCGCCATGGTCTAGAGCGGTTACTGGACAGAATTTGATTGTTGACGGGGGAATGAATAAATCTTAGTCATTTATAATACTGAATTGAGAATACTCAATAACGAATATTGAATACTGAATTTTTTTCTGTACCAAGTTTCCGGGAGGCACTGATCAAAATATATCAAGGCTTTCGTTAGCATTTACTACTTGTCACCATCTTTTAAACTTAAAGCTTATGACCTATAACCTATTGTGATTTTCAATATATGCATTGACCCTTTCCTCCAAAATAGGTAAAGTTACCACCCCTTGCTCCAGAATCACTTCGTGGAAATTCCTGATATCAAACGCTTCTCCAAGTGCTTCCTCCGCCTTGGTACGTAACTCCCGAATTTTCAGCTCTCCTATTTTATAAGAAACGGCCTGGCCTGGCCAGGAAATATAACGATCCACTTCGGTATTGATATTATGTAACGACAGAGCTGTCTCTTTTGTGAAATAATTGACCGCTTGTTCTCGGGTCCAGCCCATAGCGTGAATACCCGTGTCAATCACCAGTCGGCAGGCACGCCATTGTTCATAAGTGAGTTTTCCGAAACGCTCGTAAGGGGTGGTATATATGCCCATTTCTTCTGCCAGATATTCTGAGTACAGCCCCCAGCCTTCACCATAAGCTGATAAATAGGTGCTTTTTCTAAATTTTGGAATGCTATCCCCAAGCTCTGCATTAAGCGCGTTTTGCAGGTGATGGCCTGGCACAGCCTCATGTGCGGTGAGTGATGGCAACACGTATAACGGGCGGTTTGGCAAATTGTAAGTATTCACCCAGTAATAACCCGGTTGAGTATCATTAGAAGCGCCGATGTACCGGCCAGTGGTATATTTTGGAGCAATCGCATCTGGTACTTTAGCGACACCATAGGGCTTTCTTGGTAACGTCTTAAAGTAGGCGGGGAGTTTGGCGTCAATCCGTTTGGCGATATCGCGGGCTTCCTTCAAAAGTTCTTCTCCTGTTTTGGCATAAAACTGCTCATCGGTTCTCAAAAATTCAATAAACGCATCCAGGTCCCCTTCAAAACCGACTTCATTTTTGATGGATTTCATTTCAGAATTGATACGTTGAACTTCTTTAAGCCCGATTTTATGGATTTCTTCTGCCGTTAAGTTCAAGGTGGTGTAGTAGTTCAATCGGTTTTGATAATAGGCTTTTCCCTGAGGTCCTTCTGAAACCCCAAGTGTGGTTTTGGTCTTGGGAAGATATTCAGTTTCAAAAAAGGATTTGATGCGTTTAAATTGTGGAATGACGTTGGTTTCGATTGCAGATTTGGCCGCATTAAGGACTGAATCTTTCTGAGTGCTGGATAGGGTAGAAGGCAGATTTTCAAAAGGCTCGTAGAAAAAGCTTTCCTCGGCTTGGCTCACGATTTGTGAATCGTAGGTGGACTCATAACCTTCAAAAATCACCCTGGGTTGAGTGATGCCTTCCTTCAGTCCTTTTCGAAGTAGTTGAAAATGTTGATCAACGTAAGTGGGAATAGCATTCAATTTATTCAGATAGGCTTTCACCTGAGCGTAGGTGTTGAGGTCTCTTACTTGATAAGACAGGCTGAGGTGAAAGCCAGAATCCGAAAGCAATGGATTGAGATATGCTTTAAATTCATACTGATCTATGGTTTCTTTTAATTTGAATTTCAAAAGTTTTAAAGAGATGTATTGGGTTTCATCAAGCTCTGCAGGATCAATTTCAGCTAAATCTGATAACAAATCGGTTGCAAACTCAGCTTCCTGCTTGTAAAAGTCCTCGGTATAAAGGCCTAAAGGATAAGTGGCTTTATCGTAGCCTTTATGGTTTTGATAGATTTCAATGATGGAGTCTAGCTTTTGACTTTGAGTTTGACCCGCTACCGAAATGGTCATTAAAAGTAAGCCAACCATGCATAAAACTGATTTCATAGCACTGATTTAATGTCTTAATAATTTGTATTCTATTGAACAGGCTCCACCTGATACCCCGCTTTTCTTAAAAGGTTGACTACTCCATTGGCACCGGCTAAGTGCGCAGCACCAAAAGCGAAAAATGTAGGTTGCTCTTTGGCTTTTTCTTCGATGACAGAAATCCAATTTTTGTTGCGGTTGTCCAAAAAGTCTTCGGTGTATAAATTCATGTTAGATTCCTGTGCACTCATATAATTCATAAGCCCGTTTAGGTCTTTAGCTTCATAGAACTTTATCATGTCATCGAGGGACTGGCTGTTTTTTTCATCTGTTGCTTTGGCCATTTGCAACAGATCATCTACTTGTTCATCATAAGGGATTTTATCAATCATATTCAACTGGTCTTGAATGCTCTCCAAACCTATAATTGACTTTTCTGCTGATTTTGCTTTTTCTAAAAAGTAGGTGTCATAGCCTTGAGGGGTTGCGCAACTCAAAAAGCTAGTTAGAGCCATAGAACTCAGGAAAAATGGCTTGATGTTCTTCATCATAGAAAAATTCATGCCTTGCACCTTACCTTCAAAAAAGCTCTCCAGTACCTTTAGTTCTTCATCGCTGGTGAAGTCCGATAAACTTTTACCTCCTTTCATGTACATGTTTTGCATCATGATCGTCATCATGTTGGGGTCGGCCATATTGATCTCCAAAGCTAATTGCTCTGTAGATTCGAAGGCCTCTTGTACATCTTCTGATATGTTGACCTCACAGGCGATGTGAATGGTCCCGTAGAGATAGGAGCTCGTTTCTAAGTTATTTCCACTTACCTTCCATAATAAAGCGTTTTCTATGGATTGAGCAGAGGATTGAAAACTTAGTGAGCTGCATAAAAAGAATAGAAATAGAAATTTTGCTTTCATAAGAGTTGTTATTTTAAGTTTAAACATACGAAAATAAAAGTAGCAAGACTCATCAAGCAAAGAAGTTGAGTACTGCATTAAGGTTTAGGTTTTAAAAGTAGTTACTTATTGTTTAAAAATGTTTTGTCTGGAGGTAAATCCAGACTTTTGAAGAGATTGATCAATTCCAGAAGCTTTTCATTACTGATCAGACTCGTATCGATTTTTAACTCTGCTGTATTGGATTTTAAGAGGTAGCCTCCCTGAGCTCTTTTGATTTCTTCAACTTCATCTAACTTTATTTTATTCTTCAAACCATAAAGTTTATTCTTTTTTACGATCCCTTCCTTAATGCTAATGTAAGGATGGTTATAGTCATAAATAGAGTAGAAGAGATAATAGGCTCCTAGGATAGCATATACCATTCCTATCCAAAAAGGAAAATCAGTACTAAAAAATAAATAATAAATCCCAAGGCTTGCCCAAATCAGGCCGAGAAAAAAGTGAGTGAAGAGTCTTCTTCTGCTAAATTTAATTTTCATGATTTTAAATATGGATTAGGTTTAATAAGATTCTAATTTATTAAACTCAATCAATTCATGTTCCGGAGAAGCCTTAAAGAATGGTTTAAAACTCTCAGTATGTGAAGAGCCAAATAAAATCAATACACGATCCTCTTCAGAGTTGATTTCTGAAGTGATTCGATGTAAAATTCTCATATTTCGACTGGTTTGGCCTAAGCTTAGAACGTCTGCTACTCTTGTAGAACCTTTACCAATGGTACCTGCAAACTCATTGTAATAACCTCTGTTTTGATACTCATCTGAGTTGAGGTGCTTGAAGTAGTCCAGAAGTGTGGCTTCCAGCAGATAGTCATCATCAATTTCATACCATTCCAGGTATTTTTGACCTATTTCACTGTCCCTGAAGTTGGCATTGAAATCCAACCCTTCGGTCAGCTCTTCTATATAGGCTTTGGTCTTTGGATTATTATACATGTCATTCATCATACTTTTTTCATCCACAGCGTATAAAGTGTCCAAATCGAATTTTTTAGCTAACCTAAAAGCGATCTGGTCGATTTCATCTACACTAAGTTGATAATTGCCGGAGGTATAGGCATTGAAGTTATTCATCAAAGCGTTGTTGGTATTGAAGTCTTCAACAAATATTTTAGTCGGCTTAAATTTGGAAAGGTAATCCACCAGTTCAAGGATTTCTTGTTGTCGCTTTGGAGAAGAGATATCTACACGTTTTTCAGGATCTGTTTTATAAAGATCCTGGTCGTAATAAGCAAAGTGAAAGGTCCCTACCAATAAGACTTTTGGTCGTTTTTTATCCCCGATCAGGATATCGTCTGGAGGGGTCTGAGCAAAGGTTTTTACTACAAGAAGTAACATAAGGCAAGTCAAAAGGATGG
>CAZOAD010000056.1:12537-17039 GCA_964577705.1 uncultured Mesohalobacter sp. | reverse complement strand
AACGAGGAATGATATGAATATGAACATGAGGAATGGTTTGTCCAGCAGTTTCGTTTATGTTGATGCCCACATTAAATCCATCTGGGTTGAATTGGTCTTGTAAGTCAGCTTTAATCAAATTAACTAAAAACCAACAGGCCGATTGTTCTCTAAAACTGAGTTCAAAATAGTCAGACACCTTTCTTTTGGGAATGACAAGGGTATGACCTCCAGACACGGGAAACTTGTCATGAAAAGCAAAACAACTGGCCAATTCGCCTACCTGTTCTTTGGGCTCTAGGCGTTCAAAAAAAGGACTCACTTCTGGCTTGTTTTGGTTAATGAAGCAGTAGTGTTGGTATTCATATATTTCTACATTTTCATTTTTAAAGATACTCTTGAAGGGAAGAATTACATTGGTTTGATAGGTCTTTACCTTATGAACAAAATGAGTTCTAAAACCAGCCTTTGTTATATCTCGTCTTACACTAAAGTAGGCTTTACCACCAAATTTTAAAAGTCTTGAAATCTGATAAAGCACTCTGGCTTGATCTTGATTTTGAAGTACGTTCAATACATAATGGCATAGAATAGTGTCGTAAGTTTGAGTCGGGTAATCTGGGAAATAGTAGGGGTCATAGCCAGTAATATCAATTCCTTTTGTTCTTAATTCTTCTACATCCTTTCCAAAACCACAACCAAAGTCAAGCGTTTTACCACGTATCAGTTTCTTTTCTGATAAAATCCGGCTAGGAAAGGACATTTTATCCCTTTCTTTGGCGGTGCGGTGTGAATACTTATTGTTTTGCATCATTCCAAAAATTCGAATCCGTTGTTGCGTGCAGCGGAAATTTGAGGCTCTAGGGCATCTATAAGTTTTTGATATTTAAAATCTTTAGGTGAATTAAAAGATTTGAAAATAGTAATGTATTCATCTCGAAATCTTTTCTTAAGCCTGTCGTCAATTAAATTTAAAGCATCTTTTTGAATATTAAAAAAACTGTCAAAATGTTTATCAAGAATAGGTAGCTTATTGTTTTTGGAACTGTTAAACCCAGATAGTATGGGGACAAGATTCCAGATTAAATCATGAGATACCCAGGAATATGGTACAAAATGATCTAATTCATAATTTGATTCGTCAATTCTCTCACCAGTAAAAATACATCTAACATCTTTCTTTTCGTTCAGATATATGTTCCAGAAATTTTTTCTTTGATAGGATAGTGAATTTCGTTTTGCTGGTTTAATCAGTTTATTCACTACATCCGGAATCAATGGATTTTTACTTTGAACAAATAGTGCAAGATTCCATAGGGTATATTCTTTAAGTACTCTTGCATTAGTTGAAAGGTAAGTGAACCAATTTTCATTGATTTTGATATAATCTTTATCAAGCTTATAAATGGAATATTCATCACTGGTTTTTGATCGTGAATAAATTTCTGCTTTTTTCAAGCCTTTAAACCATGGACTCAAAAACCAATGTGGTACATTTTTATCTAAGTGAAGCAAATTTTTTGAAATTACTTTATCAGTGGACTTAGTTAGAAAATTATATATTTTAGACTTATCCTCATTCTCAGCTAAATCAGTATTCTTTTCAAGATATTCTATGATTTCTGCGATTTTATCCTGAACACCAAATGAAATTTTAAAGTAGTTGATGGGATACCAAGCATTAGCTATCATTCTTGAAAAAATTCGAGTTTTCTCAATTTCTTTTCTTCCTTGATCAACTTCCTCAATAATCCCTAAAAACCAATAGAACTTATATGTAGCAGAAGTATTATTAAAAACACTTGCTAAAGCATTATTATGGATCTTAGGAGAGAAAGGAAGTTGATTCATAGGTTGAAGTTTATAGTCAAATATAGTAGAAGTTACTTAAACCTAATTTCATAAAGCATTAGAATATGAAATTGATTTAAAACTAAAAATCGAAGTTTACTAATTTTACCCTTTTACCTGCTAAAACCCTCAGCTCTATACCCATCCTCAACCCATCTTTTAGTAGCATTGCACAGACAGCTTCTTTATTCAATGAGCTATTGGTTAATGCATCACGTTTTTATCAAAAGTCAAAGCGTCGTGAGTCAATGAGTCGTGAGTCAAATAGTCAAATGGTCATGAGTCTTGATTCTACCCTCTACCATCTTCAGTCTACCCACTCTTAACCAAACCAAAATTTTCTGTAAATTCAGCACCTGAATTATAATTTCTACAACACATGAAACTATTTCTTATCAGTTTAAGTCTACTTGCCGGCCTGGCACTCCAAGCCCAGGAATTCACCGGCTATAGCCCGGAAGGGGCACAGGCCCAAGACCAACTCGAAGCACAGTTTCGGGAAACCATTGATAAAAGCCGGTTTAAAATCCACCTCAAAACCCTTACCGAAAATCCGCACATTGCCGGTACCCCCGCCAACGAAAAGGTGAAAGACTATATCGTGAGCAGCATGGATGCCGCCGGACTGGACGTGAAGACCTATCCCTATGAGGTGTACATGAGCAGCAGCCCGGGGGAGTCGCTGGTGGAAGTGATCACCCCAGAAGAAATCGTTCTCGATCAGCAGGAGCGCGCACTGGAAGAAGACCCGTATTCCAATCACCCCGACTTAGTCAAAGGTTGGAATGCCTACTCCGGGAGTGGCGAGGTGACCGCCGAGGTGGTTTACGCCAACTACGGCACCAAAGCCGATTTTGAACAATTGGAAGAGCTTGGTGTGAGTATCAAAGGTAAGATTGTGATTGCTCGTTACGGTGGTAACTTTAGAGGCTATAAGGCCAAATTTGCAGAAGCCCACGGCGCTGCAGGCCTCATTATTTACACCGATCCCAAAGACTCGGGCTTTACCCGAGGTTTGGTCTTTCCGGAAGGCGTGCATTACAACGATAGTGGGATCCAGCGCGGATCCTTGCTCACAGCCGACTGGACCGGAGATCCGTTAACCCCCTACGAGCCAGCATTGCCAAGGGACGATAAAAACTCACCCGACCGACTCGATCCTAAAGACGCCGGATTGCATACCATCCCGGTCACTCCTATTTCATACGGGGCTGCCGATCACATTTTTAAACACATGAAAGGCGAGGTGGTGCCTCAGGACTGGCAGGGCGGCTTGCCCTAT
Organism: uncultured Mesohalobacter sp.; assembly: GCA_964577705.1. GTDB lineage: Bacteria > Bacteroidota > Bacteroidia > Flavobacteriales > Flavobacteriaceae > Psychroflexus. The sequence continues at coordinate 13,927 of CAZOAD010000056.1, read as the reverse complement.
ACCTACAGGCTACAGGGCGGCTCAGAATTGACCGTAAGGTTAAAAGTAGATCAGCCCAAAAAACTGACCAAGGTTCATAACATCGTTGGTACTTTGAAAGGGAAAACCTATCCCGACGAGTGGATTATCCTGGGTTGTCATTACGATGCCTGGGCCTTCGGAGCGACCGACCCGAACTCGGGGACGGCCATGCTCTTAAGCCTTTCTGAAACTCTGGGCAAGCTGGCCAAAAGTGGTCATCGCCCCGAGCGTTCTATTCTTATCGCTCACTGGGATGCTGAAGAACACGGCGTAGCCTACATCAACCTGGATGCGGCGGTATCGGGTAAAAACTTCAGAGCTTCCTCAGCCCCTAGTTTGAAGACCATTTTGGCCGAAGCAACCAGGCAAGTCGATTACCCCTATACCGAGGAGACGGTTTATGAACACTGGTCGCGAGGAAACGAACAGCCTAGCATCGGCAATTTAGGCGGTGGTTCCGATCATATTGCCTTTTACATGCACGCCGGAGTTCCCTCTTTAAGTGGAGGAGCCAGCGGCCCGACCTTATACCATACCAATTATGACGATTTCTATTTTTACGAGAACTTCGTCGATCCCAAATTTCAGATGGGACCTATGGTGGAAGCGGTCATGGGTACCCTCAGTTTGCGCCTGGCCAATGCCAGGTTGCTACCCTACGATGTCGTCAAGTATGCCACCGATTTGGAGCTACACTTTGACAATGCCGAAGCGCAGGTCAAAGGGTTTTATTCTGATTTTGCGGGGTTCCAGGCTTCACGCTCGGCGATATCCAGCTTAGGAGACACTGCCAACCTCGTGGCGAAAGCCTTTGAGGAACAGCTTAAAAGCGGGAACTTAAGCAAAAAGCGAACGAAACGACTGAATGCTAAGCTGATTGCTCTGGAAAAGAGTTTTCTGGATCCTGAAGGCATGCCTTACGGCGACTGGTATAAATCACTTTACGCTTCTTCAGATCCGTTTAGTGGCTACGCCTCCTGGATTTTACCAGGTCTGCAGTACCAAATCGAAATGAAAGATAAAGACCAACTTTCTGACTGGGATCAGCGTTATGCCAATGCAATCAAAGACCTAAACGCGAAGCTGGTTGATATTATGGAGAGTTTGTAGTGGTCTGTCGTGAGTCGTGAATAGTGAGTTGTGAATAGTTTTCAGTTTCTCGTATAGTTGTGTAATTGTATAATCGTACAGTTGTGTAATGGAGTAGAGGTAGAGCGTACTGTCAGTTCGAGTGATTCGACCTAAGGAGAATCGTACCTGCCTGTCGCCTGCCTGTCGTGCCTTAGCAGGCAGGTGCCTTGGCAAGCAGATCGAGAACTCGACTGAACTTGAAGTCAAGTTGGGTTGTAAAAATTGACGCTATGAACTG
>CAZOAD010000056.1:0-12493 GCA_964577705.1 uncultured Mesohalobacter sp. | reverse complement strand
TCTCGATACATCCCGACGAAACCTGTCGGGACACTCGAAGAGACATTTCGAGAACACGGCTAATACTAATTATAAACTCTATTTTTTTAAAAACCATTCGGATGCCCAGGAATCAAGAACTCAATTAAGTCTTTAATTTATAGGTATAACTAATGGCATGATTTTTAACTATAAGAATCTCTAATATATCAATTAAAAAGTGTAATTTTAAAGAAGACTTTTAGATTGAGTTTCTAATTAATTTTGATTCACATTTTTAAAATTTATACCTATGAAAAAAATACTAATTGCAGCCTTTACTGTATTTACAGTCTCTGTATTTGCTCAGCAGAGTGCAGAAGCTGAATACAAAACCTGTCCTGTTACAGGTATTAGGATCAAAGTGAAAGACGGAGAAAATCCTCACGCCAAGATGGAGGCGAAGGTAGAAGAGACCAAAACCGATGCATCTACGACAGTAAGAAGAACTGGCGGTCGGGACTGGTGGCCTAATAACTTAGATATAAGTGTCCTGAGACAGCACTCTCAAAAATCTAATCCTATGGGAGGCGATTTTGATTATAGAGCAGCTTTCGCCGCTTTGGATTACGAACAGTTGAAAGCTGATCTAGTAGAAGTGATGACTACTTCACAAGACTGGTGGCCAGCAGATTACGGTCATTATGGTCCATTTTTTATCCGTATGTCCTGGCACAGTGCAGGAACCTACCGTACGGCCGATGGCCGCGGAGGATCTCGTGACGGTCAGCAGCGATTTGCGCCTATCAATTCCTGGCCAGATAATGCCAACTTAGATAAAGCCAGACGTTTACTTTGGCCAATTAAGCAGAAGTATGGTAAAAGTTTGTCCTGGGCAGATTTAATGATTTTAGCAGGAACCGTAGCTTATGAAGATATGGGCTTAGAGATCGCAGGATTTAGCGGCGGTCGTGAAGATACCTGGGAACCAGCCAGCAATGTCTATTGGGGAGCTGAGGATGAGTTTTTAGCAAATGATAAGCGTTACGATGAAGATGGCGATATAGAACAGCCTTTGGCTGCCGTCCAGATGGGACTGATTTACGTGAATCCAGAAGGTCCGGATGGTAATCCAGATCCAGCTTTGGCCGCGGAAGGTATACGTCAAACCTTTGCTCGAATGGGAATGAATGATAAAGAAACAGTTGCTCTTATTGCTGGAGGGCATACCGTAGGAAAGACTCATGGGGCAGGAGATGCCTCCAATGTAGGTCCAGAACCAGAAGCCGCTTCTATAGAAAATCAAGGTTTGGGATGGATGAGTTCTTATAAATCTGGAAAAGCAGAGGATGCCATTACTTCTGGATTGGAAGTGATTTGGACCAAAACTCCTGCAGAATGGAGTCAGGGTTACTTCAAGTCTCTTTTTGAAAATGAATGGGAATTGACCAAAAGTCCGGCGGGTGCTTACCAATGGGTGGCCAAAGATGCCGGAGAAATCTACCCTGATGCTCATATTGAAGGTAAATTTCATAAGCCTACCATGTTGACTACAGACCTCACGATGATAAAAGACCCAGAATACCTTAAAATTTCAAAGTTCTTTTACGAGAATCCAGAGGAGTTCAATAAAACATTTGCGGAGGCCTGGTTTAAGCTAACCCACAGAGATATGGGACCAAAATCTACCTATATTGGACCTGAAGCTCCTTCTAAGGATTACATCTGGCAGGACCCAATTCCGGAAGCGGATTATAAAATGATCACAGATACCGATATCAAAGCTTTAAAAGCTGATATATTAAAATCTGGCCTATCCACTTCAGAATTGGTCACTACCGCCTGGAATTCTGCTTCAACCTATAGAGATTCCGACCGAAGAGGAGGAGCTAATGGAGCGAGAATAAGATTAGAACCTATGCGTAGCTGGGAAGCTAATAACCCAAAACAACTGGATAAAGTACTTTCAAAATACGAGTCTATTCAGAAGAAATTCAATAAGAACAAGACTGGTAAGAAAGTATCTATCGCCGACTTGATCGTGCTTGGTGGTAATGCAGCTATTGAAGAGGCGGCGAAAAAAGCTGGACACGACGTTTCAGTGCCATTTACGCCTGGAAGAACAGATGCGCTTCAAGAACAAACCGATGTCGAGTCTATGCAATTGCTAAAACCGATGGCAGATGGATTTACCAACTATCAAGAAAAGCAATACACCCTAACGACAGAAGAACTATTGGTAGACAGAGCGCAATTGCTCACCTTGACAGCACCGGAAATGACAGTGTTGGTTGGTGGGATGAGAGCTCTAGGGGCGAACCATAACCAAACAGCTCACGGTATATTTACAGATACTCCTGGAGAGCTTACCAATGATTTTTTTGTGAATTTGCTGGATATGCAATACAAATGGGAAGCAATAGACGATTCAAAACTGATTTTTGAAGGAAAAGATAGAACATCAGGGGAAGTCAAGTGGACCGCGACGCGTGCAGATTTGATTTTCGGATCTAACTCAGAATTGAGAGCGCTTGCAGAAGTTTATGCTACCGAAGATGCCGATGAGAAATTTGTAACTGATTTTGTCAATGCCTGGTCTAAAGTGATGGAGCTTGACCGTTTTGACGTAAGAATGTAAGTTGATTATTTTTATTTGTTAAGAAAAGCTCTGCAGTCGCAGGGCTTTTTTTGATCTAACGTGTTGAGAAGAGTTCTCTTAAGTTTGAGAGTCTTATGGAAGCAGTTTTGTCTATTTACATTAAAATCTCCTGTTCTTTTTTGGAGTAATTGAAAGTAATTAGGGTATTAGGCTTTAGGTACAGAAAATTATAAGTGAAGAATTATCAATTTTTAATTGAAGGATGAAACTATCCTCCGTAAACTGAGAACTCTAAACTCTAAACTCTAAACGAATAGACGATTACTCGACTAAACAATTATTCGAATACACGATCAACGATTACACGATTAATGATCAAGGATTTACGGATCACTATTCACAAATCACTATTCACTATAAAACAGAATACAATTACACGATCAACGATTTACGAATCACAAATCACTATTCACTACTCACTACTCACTATAAAAGAGAATACAATTACACGACCAAACAATTATTCGAATATACGATCAACGATTCACTATTTAGGACTCTACAAACCGATAACCGAAAACGAACAACTGACAACCGACAACCGAACAACTAATGTTAGCAAGATCAACTAACTCAATTGTTTAGTCTTAAGAGTTTTTATTAGAAAATACACCAAATACCCCACCGGTCCAAACATAAAACAAAGTAAAAGGCAGGGGATGATCAGGAAGTGATTAATATGCTGCTTTCGTGACTGATTCAGAATCCAATTGCCAACCAGTAGGTCAAATACCAAATAGTGCACCCAACCAGTCAGGACGGCTTCGTCTGAAGCAAACATGGCTTTGATACCCTCGAGTTCACTAAACGATTCCATGTCTAAATCCCCCAAGCCTTTGATGATATATATAGCATAAACGATAGCCATAGCTGCAGAAAAGGTATAAATTACGGGATTTCGCCAGGATTTGCCGGGAAAGAAAATTAAAATTAACCAAGCAGGTAAAACGATAGTGTTGACGATTTGAAATACATCTGAAGTGGCCATAACATAGAATTTTAGGGATTAAATGTACTATTTATTTCACTTGATGCCTGATGAATCACACCACAGGTTTAAGAAGAGTTCGTTTAGATTCGGTAAAAGTTTTGGAAGTTTAATATACAGAAAAGAGTGAAATAAGTGATTTATATGCAATAGTTTAATTTATTTAAGGGGGTTAGTGTTGTTTGAAGTGATATAATTTTATATTTACTCTGAAATAATAGGGGGTGTAACCAAAATAAATAGTTTTTATGAAAATAGGTGTTCCAATTGAAATCAAAAACAACGAAAGCAGAGTCTCGATTACCCCAGCGGGTGTCTACGAACTTTCAAAACGAAATCATCAGGTCTATGTGCAGACCCAGGCAGGATTAGCCAGTGGATTTACTGATGTGGATTACAAAGAAGCAGGAGCAGAGATCCTTGCGGATCTTAAGTCAGTATACAGTATCGCCGAAATGATTGTCAAAGTCAAGGAACCTATCGATGAAGAATATAACTTAGCTAAAGAAGGTCAAATTATTTTCACCTATTTTCATTTTGCTTCCAGCAAACCGCTTACCCAAGCCATGATCGCCTCAAAAGCCATTTGTATCGCTTACGAGACTGTTCAGGATGAAGATGGAAGTTTACCATTGCTCACCCCCATGTCTGAAGTGGCGGGAAGAATGGCCACTCAACAAGGTGCGAAATACCTCGAAAAACCTATTAAAGGAAAAGGAATTCTGCTAGGCGGAGTCCCTGGGGTGACTCCAGGAAAAGTGATCGTTTTAGGTGCTGGGGTTGTTGGGATACAAGCGGCCAAAATGGCGGCTGGTCTTGGAGCGCATGTGGTAATTATGGATATCAATATGAAGCGTCTTCGCTATGTTAACGATATCATGCCTAACCACGTGGTGACTGCTTTTTCTAATGAATATAACATTAGACAACACATCAAAACAGCAGACCTGATCATCGGAGCTGTGCTCATTGCTGGTGCCAAAGCACCCAAATTGATTACAAAAGATATGTTGAAAGACATGCAGCCTGGAACGGTGATGGTAGATGTAGCCGTAGATCAGGGGGGCTGTTTTGAAACCACCAAGCCCACTACACACGAAAACCCAACTTACATTATAGACGATGTGGTCCATTATTGTGTGACCAATATGCCGGGAGCCGTACCCTACACGTCAACTTTAGCTTTAACCAACGTTACTTTCCCTTACATTATGGAAATTGCTAACAAAGGTTGGGAAGAGGCTTGTGCTTCAAACCTTTCCCTTGCCAAAGGTTTGAGTTTGGACAAAGGGAAAGTCATTTGCAACGAAATTCTAAAAATGCAGAAAGCTTAAGCAATAGTTCATAAAAAATGGAATATTGAATAAAGAATTTTAAATTTCATTCACGATTCACGATTCACGATTCACGACTCACGGCTCACGACTCACGACTCACGATTCACCATTCACGATTCACGACTCACGACTCATTTCAAACTTTCTATCTCCTTTGGCCATAAGTCTAACAGCTATGATCTGATATCTTACATCAGAAATCCCTTATTTAATTAGATTAAACTTTTAATGATGCTTAATTAACTTTTAACTCAAGAGAATTTAAGTGATTTAAGCAAAATTTTGATCATGAAAAAAATTACTTTAGGTCTGGTTGTAATAGTCAAGGCCTTCCTTGGATTCCATATCTGGGCTACTTCAGGAGAATTCAATTCTGATGAAGAGTTCTTCATAGGCGCCGGAAATCCATGACAGGCCTTTTGCATTTCTACTTTTATAGCCGATCCAGCTCGTTTTTTTGAGCTCAATTTTCGATAATATTTTTAATTAGCTTTAAACCTCAAACTATAGTTATGAAAAACACTTTAAAATTAATAGTTATAAGCTATATGCTGTGGAGTTCTCCTCAGCTTGCTGCTCAATCGGTAGCAGAGTATACTATTGAAAGTATAGAAGAATGGATACAACAGCAAGAAGCTGAAGTTTCAGACTTAAAGAAAGACAATAATGCTCAGATTTTATGGGCGAAAGAGCCAGAGGTATCCACTGATTTGGTGTTGGTGTACCTGCACGGTTTTGGAGCAAGCAGGATGGAAGCAGAGCCTGTCATCTCAAAGCTGGCAGAAGCATTTGAAGCCAATGTTTTTTACGCCAGACTTAAAGGCCATGGTAGAAATGGAATAGAAGGCTTTAAAGAATTGACAAAAGAAAACTACTTAGATTCTGCTGAAGAAGCCTTAAAGGTAGGTCGACTTTTAGGAAAAAAAGTAGTGTTGGTGAGTACCTCTACTGGCGGAACATTAAGCCTTTATTTAGCTTCAAAGCATAACGATATTGCTGGATTGGTCTTGTATTCTCCATTTGTCGGACTTAGAAATCCCATGATGGCTCAAATTACCACCCCACAAGGTCGTGAGATGTTTAAATCTATGATAGGTGGTGAAGTTCAGAAAATGGACCGACCAGAGCCAGAGTCAAACTATTGGTCAACCGAGTACCACATCAATGCTTACGTGGCTTTGATTGGAATGCTGCAGGAGACGATGACTTCAGAGACGTTTAAGGCGGTGGATTGTCCTGTCTTTATGGCCTATTACTATAAAAACGAACAAGAACAAGATAAAGTGGTGTCAGTTCCTGCCATGTTAGACATGTTCGATCAGTTGGGGACGGCTTCAGAATTGAAGCAAAAACAAGCCTTTCCGGAGTCAGGAAATCACGTTATTGCCAGTGATCTCAGATCTAAGGATTGGACATCTGTACTGGAAGCCAGTCGCGAATTTATTCAGCGTAAAATTAAAAAGTAATGAACTATCTCATCCTTTTATTAGTTATTTTACAAACACTAAACCTGCAATCTCAAAACGAAAAAGCCATCTCAAAACCAACCACATATAAGTTCGATTTACAGGGCCATCGAGGTGCTCGCGGCTTAGCCCCAGAAAATACCTTGAAAGCCTTTCAGAAAGCTTTGGAGCTGGGGGTGAACACCCTTGAGCTAGATCTAGCCGTGACCAAAGACAAACAAATAGTCGTTTCTCACGAACCCTGGATGAATGCAGATATCTGCTTGGATCCTAATGGTCAGGTGATTGAAAAGGCTAAGGAAAAGTCATTTAATATCTATAAAATGACTTATGAGGAAGTGATAACCTATGACTGCGGAAGTAAATACAATCCTGCTTTTCCAGAGCAGATTTTAGAGACCTCATACAAGCCCTTACTTAAAGATGTTCTGCACATGGCGGATAGTCTGAGCAAAAATCACGGAAAGAAAATAAGTTATAACATCGAGATCAAGAGCCTTCCAGAAGGCGATGATTTCTACCACCCAAAACCGACGGAGTTTGTTAAATTGGTGATGGATTTACTGCAGAAAGAAACCGACATGGATCGGGTGAATTTGCAAAGCTTTGACTTTAGGATTTTAAAAGAATTACACCAGTCCTATCCCGATGCTACTCTCGCTGCTTTGGTGTACGACACAGACTTAGACTCTATTTTAACGGAATTAGGCTTTGTACCAGAAATTTATAGTCCGCATTCTCCTTTAGTTGACCAAAACCTCGTCAGTAAAGCCCATGCTAGAGGAATGAAAGTGATTCCCTGGACGGTGAACGAACCAGAACAAATGAAAAAACTCTTAAAACTGGGGGTAGATGGACTAATAACAGATTATCCAGACCGGGCTTTAAAATTGAAAACCAGGGGATAGGCAGTAGCTAGCCTTTAGTTTCTTATGACTCTCATTTCCCCTTAGCCTACTGATGGGTTTATTTTAAAACTTCAGGAAACTCAAAAGTTTCAAGACCAAAGACTTCCGGCATGTAGTAATAAACGGCAAGGGTGATGAACACAATAGAAATGATGTTCATAATAAACCCTTTCCTCACCATATCTGAAACCTTTAAGTAGTTAGAACCAAAAACAATCGCATTGGGTGGAGTAGCAACGGGCAACATGAAGGCACAGGAGGCGGATAGGGTAACGGCTATCATGATCAAAAAGGGATGCATATTAAAACTCAAAGCTACTGGGGCTAAGATAGGGAGCAGCATGGCTGTAGTCGCTAGATTGGAAGTGATTTCGGTTAAGAAATTAATCAAAGCCGCCACCAGTACTATAAACAGAATCATACTAAAGCCTTCGAATAAGGTCACCTGACTAGCGATCCAGTTGGCTAAACCTGTTTCTGTGAATCCTTGAGCCAAAGCCATACCTCCTCCAAAAAGGATGATGATTCCCCAAGGTATTTTTACGGCCTCACTCCAGGTGAGTAATTTTTCTCCTTTTCTCTTCTTGGAAGGTATTAAAAATAAAAGCAACGCAGCACAAATAGCAATAATGGTATCATCTAAGCCAGGAATAATTTCTTCCAGGAGGCTTCTGAAAATCCAACCTAAAGCTGCTAGTAAAAAAACAACTCCCACCATCTTTTCTTCGTAGGAAACCTTTCCAAGTTGGTCAATCATACCTTGAATTTGTTGTTTGCTGTCTGCAAATTTTAAGGCCTTTAACTTGTAAGCCAGGGTGGTGAGGTATTTCCAGCAAATAAAAAGTAAAACTATAGATACGGGTAAAGCAAAGGTCATCCACTTAAAAAAACTGATTTTTATAGCGTAGGTATTTTCCAATACACCGGCTAAAACCAAGTTGGGAGGAGTTCCAATAAGTGTGGCCATTCCACCAATGGATGCACTATAAGCTATCGAAAGCATCAAGGCTTTGGAAAAGTAAGAGGTGGATTTAGAGTCGGACTGGTTTTGTTCGTTAATTTGATTACTGATGGCAATAGCAATGGGCAGCATCATGACTGTAGTTGCTGTATTCGAAATCCACATGGAAAGGAAAGCGGTTGCCAACATGAATCCAAGAATCAAATAAGAGGCTTTAGAGCCAATGGTTTTTATAATGAATAAGGCAATTCTTCGGTGTAAATTCCAACGTTCGATGGCGACTGCCAGGATAAATCCACCCAAGTATAAAAATACAAACTTGTGACCGTATTGCTGGGTAGTTTCAGAAATGGACAACACATCGAATAAGGGGAATAGAATGATAGGAAGTAGAGCAGTAACGGCGATGGGTACGACCTCAAACACCCACCAGATGGCCATCCAAATAGTGATTCCTAAGAGCATAAACCCAACCGAACTTAGACCTTCGGGAGGGGTTAAAAATTGAAATGCAATAAAGACTAAAGGTCCTAGAATTTTGGTAAAACCAGATTTGAATTGACTCAATGACATAAATACTAGCTAATATAAATGATTTTAAAATACGACTTGTAAGAGTAATTCTGTTTTTCGAATAATCCTGTATCGATTTAGTTATTGAATAATCTTGCATGGAAATAGTCGTTAGTCAAAACGTATTGATTCCAAGAGTTTTTGCTTTAAAATCATAACTGTAAACATTGAAGAGTAAAACATAAATTAACCTTACTTTTGCCCTGCAGGTCGCTCTATCGCTGTTCCGTCCCGATAGTGATCGGGAGGGAAGAGAGGAAAGTCCGGACACCATAGCACAACATAGCGGGTAACGCCCGTCGTCCCGTCCCAGTCCCGATAGCTATCGGGATCTGGGCGGGGAAGGACCAGTGCAACAGAAAGCAAGTACAGTTCGGCTGTAGTGAAATCGGTAAACTCTATGTGGTGAAATGTTATGTAAACCAAGGCTCGAGGGTTGTGCGCCCGATCTTGGAGGGTAAACAGATCGAGGCTGTTGGTAACAGCAGCCCTAGATAAATGATAGAGACTCGATCCCGATAGCTATCGGGACGAGAACAGAATCCGGCTTACAGACCTGCTTTTTTTTCTTTTTTGAATTTGTTTTCTACTTTATTTCAAGCTTCACGATAGTAGCCTAAAGCCCTGCCTCGCCTAAGATTGGATGTCTGGTGAAGATGAAATCTGAAAATTTTTTGAAATATATTTGAAACTCCAGGCAACGCTAAAGGCTTTTTTATCGTCTATATTTATAGACACATATCTGTAAACGTGAAATTGATTAACCTTCATAAAGATCTAGAGCAAATTATTCAGGATGCTCAGCGCCATAACCAAAAGGCACAGTACCGTCTGTACAAGCAGTTTGCTCCCAAAATGCTATCGGTTTGCAGGATGTATATTTCAGATCTACATCATGCTGAAGATGTGATGTCCACAGGATTTGTAAAAGTCTTTAAAAATCTAAAGCAATACCAAAACAAAGGGAGTTTTGAAGGCTGGATTCGCCGCATCATGGTCACTACAGCTATTGATTTCTTACGTCAACAAAAGCCTCTTGAATTCTCTACCAATAGCTTCGATCAATATGAAGAGGTAGAGATGCCCAGCCTTACCGAATGGTCTGTTGAAGAGATACAAGGCTTTATCGATGACTTGCCAGAAGGTTATAAACTGGTGTTTACTATGCATGTTATTGAAGATTATACGCACAAAACCATTGCAAAAACGCTTAACATTACAGAAGCCACCTCAAGATCGCAACTCTTTAAAGCCAAGCGACTGCTCAAAACAAACCTAGAAACCTTTAGATCCTCATCTCATGGACAAGTTTAAAGACAATATGCAACAGAAATTCAGTCAGCGGGAGATCCAACCGACCGATGAAGCCTGGGGAAAAATTACCGGAGAATTAGCCAGTTCTCGTGCTAGAAAAACCAAAAGCCTGTGGTTGTGGAGTGGAATTGCTGCAGGATTTATTGGGCTTTTAGTTTTGCTTACACCACTTTACTTATCACAAAGTAATAGTCTTCCTGTGGTAAATTCCGAAGAAAAAGAAACTCAGACTATTGAAGTTAGGAGAGAAAGCATAGTTTCGGTCAACCAACTTCAAAGCAGAGGGATAAAGATTGCACCAATTCAGATGTCGAAATCTAAATTAGTAATCAATGCCATTGAACTTTCTACTAGCAAAAACCTAACACCTACCCACCTAAACCCTAAAACCTTATTAGCTGAGGTGGAACAGGAGTTGGAAGAGGAACGCTTTACCCAAAAGAACATCAACGAAGTAGATGCCTTGCTGGCTCAGGCAAGAGCAAACCTGACTTCCAAACAAGATCAAGAGCTTTTCGACCAGCTCTCTGCTCAACAGCTTTTGGCTGAGATCGATCTTGAAGATTCAAATTCCTTTCGAGATAAAATCTGGACGCTTATCGAAGTGAATTTTAAAGAATTAAAAACCAGCCTAGGAACCAGATAGCTTAAGAAAAATAAGTAGGGTCTGCATCATTATAAAGACAATTCTGCCAATTTAATTAATCGTTCAACTTTAAAAAAAAACAATCATGCCAGTAAAAATTACTTTTATTTTAGCCCTTTTAGCCTGTATATGGAGCCAGCAGCTTCTTGCGCAAGACCGAGATTTCTCTGCTTTTAACGAAGAGGAAACCATTGAACTCAAAGCCTTTCTCTCACGAATTGAAAGTGAAGAAAAAGAGCTTCTTAAGACAACTGTAAAGCGTATCAATTCAAAATTTGAGAACGGTAACCTTTCCGAAGCTGAAGCTCAAGATCAAAAACTGGAAGCTGCAGAAGACTCGGCTCAGAACATTGAAGAGGCACAAGAGATAGTTTACAATTGGGCCTCGTTTCAGAAGCGAAAATACGGCCAGTTTGATTTGGAGCAATTCGAAGATTATGACTCTTATATGACGGTCATAAACGAGCTCGGGCTAAGTCCGTCTGAATTAAATTTTGAATTTGACCTTTTCAGTAGTAAAAAATCAAAGGAGAAGTCGAACAAAACACCTCTAAAAGAAAGAGATTTACCTTATTCTAACAGAACATTCAGCGATTTATTCATCAGTATTTCTTTCAATAATGCCATGCTGGATGGGGGAAGTATAGATGATACGCCGTTTAAATTCGGGGGTAGCCGTAGTTTTGAGATTGGTTATGAGTGGAGTACTCGTGTTTTTAAAGAAACTAACTTCCTGAGAATCAATTATGGTTTCTCTTTTCAGTTTAATGGCTTAAAGCCAAAAGACAATCAGATTTTTGTAGAAAATGGGGATCAAACTGTATTGGAAACCTTTGAGTTTGATTTAGATAAATCAAAGTTCAGAATGGATAATTTGATTCTTCCTGTACATCTGCAGTTCGGAAGCTCCGAAACAACTGTTTTGGATAATGGTAATAAACGATTTACCGATCACGACTTTAAAGTGGGGCTTGGTGGTTTTGTTGGCTTTAATTTACTCAACACTCAAAAATTGAAATTTGATGATGGCCGTAGAGATGAAAAACTTAAACAACGCGATGATTTTAATACTAATAACCTCCTCTACGGCTTAAGTGCTTACGTAGGTTGGGAAACCTTTTCCATCTTTGCTCAGTATAATTTAAATCCCATTTTTACCGATAATGTAAGAGATTTAAATAACTTTCAAATCGGGGTGAGGCTGCTTATGGATAGAAGACATCAATACAATTAAGGACTTTTAAAGATTTAAATTTGGTAAGATATATAAATGAGACCTGTGAGGTTTTTAAAACCTCACAGGTCTTTGTTTTGCGGTAAAAAGATTCATCAGTAACTTAAGAAGCTCTTTCTGAAAGATTAACTGACTTTATCCTTTCTTTGGAATTTGTCTTAACACCTCTTTTGTGAGTTTCCAGAATTTTTGAGTACTGGAAATGCCAGCCCGTTCGTCTGGAGAGTGCGCACCCCGAATCGTAGGGCCGAAGGAGATCATATCCATATCGGGATAATGACTTCCTAAAATACCACATTCCAATCCGGCGTGACAAGCAGCTACATTTGCTTTTTCATTGTTCTGATCCTGATAAATGCGATCGACAACTTTTAGAATTTCTGATTCAGGATCAGGAGCCCAGCCTGGGTAGTCCCCGGATAAATTGACTTGAAATCCAGCCAGATCAA
>CAZOAD010000055.1:0-17157 GCA_964577705.1 uncultured Mesohalobacter sp. | reverse complement strand
GACTGCAAGGGATGATCAATGATTTGGTGATGCAGGCTGATTTTGAGACCCCAGAATTAAAAGCTCCACAAAAGACGAAAGAAAACCTAGATCAAAAAGATGTCAATACCATCGCCAGACTAATTTCTTTAGCTGAAAATAGACACGACGAATTCTTAGACGTTTTTGAAACTATTCAAAAGAATAATAAAAATGAAGTGCCTGTTTTAGGAATTACTGGAACCGGAGGGTCTGGAAAGTCTTCTTTAGTAGACGAGTTGGTTCGTCGTTTTTTGGTAGATTTTGAGGATAAGCAAATCGGTATCATTTCTGTAGATCCGTCTAAAAGAAAAACGGGCGGAGCTTTACTTGGAGATAGAATCCGTATGAATGCCATTAACTCTCCACGAGTTTATATGCGCTCTTTAGCAACACGGCAATCCAACTTGGCTTTGTCCAAGTATGTTCAGGAAGCCGTAGAAGTCTTGAAAGCAGCCAATTATGATCTTATTATACTTGAAACCTCTGGTATTGGTCAAAGTGATACTGAAATTCTAGATCATTCCGATGTTTCTCTATATGTTATGACTCCAGAATTTGGTGCAGCGACTCAGTTGGAAAAAATCGATATGCTTGATTTTGCAGACTTGGTAGCTATCAACAAATTCGATAAGCGTGGAGCTAAAGATGCTTTAAGAGATGTAAAAAAACAATACCAACGCAATCATAATTTATGGGATGCCAAACCGGAAACCTTACCGGTTTACGGAACAATAGCTTCTCAGTTTAACGATCCTGGAATGAATATTCTTTATAAAAGAATTATGGATCAATTGTCGGAAAAAACATCGACAACGCTTAAGAGTGATTACCAAATCACCGATGAGATGTCTGAGAAAATCTTTGTTATTCCACCAGCCAGAACACGATATTTATCCGAAATATCTGAGAATAACCGATCTTATGATCAAAAGGCAAATGCACAAGTAGAAGTAGCACAGAAGCTTTACGGCATCTATAAAACTCTGGAAAGTTCTACAAATGCTCAACTTAAGCTTGATAAAAATGGCATTGATGAAGAGCATCTTAACGAAAAGACGACTTCAGACAATGAAACTTTGGTTGGATTGCTTAAAAAAGAATTCGATCGCATCAAGATGGATTTTGACCCTTACAATTGGGAAAAAATCCTGGACTGGGAAAATGTAGTTCAAAAATATACAGATGATGTCTATACTTTTAAAGTAAGAGATAAGGAAATCAAAATTGACACCCATACCGAATCGCTATCCCACTCCAAAATCCCAAAGGTAGCTTTACCAAAATACAAGGCGTGGGGAGATTTATTAAAGTGGTTACTGCAGGAGAATGTTCCTGGTGAATTTCCATATACAGCAGGTCTATATCCTTTCAAAAGAACAGGGGAGGACCCTACCAGAATGTTTGCTGGAGAAGGTGGTCCGGAACGGACCAATAGACGCTTCCATTACGTGAGTGCTGGCCTGCCTGCTAAGCGTTTATCTACGGCCTTCGATTCGGTCACACTTTATGGTAACGATCCGGATCACAGACCAGATATTTATGGTAAAATCGGTAATGCAGGTGTATCCATCTGTTGCCTTGACGATGCTAAAAAGCTGTATTCGGGATTTGATTTGGCGGATGCGATGACTTCTGTTAGTATGACCATCAACGGACCGGCACCTATGTTGCTCGGCTTTTTTATGAACGCCGCTATCGATCAGCAATGTGAGAAATACATCAAAGAAAATGGACTTGAAAAAGAAGTTGAAGCCAAAATCAAGAAGATTTATAAAGAGAATGGAAGTGAACGTCCAACTTACCAGGGCAAACTTCCAGAAGGGAATAACGGTTTAGGATTGATGTTGCTTGGAGTTACTGGAGATATGGTCCTGCCAGCAGACGTTTATCAAAAAATTAAGATGGAAACCATCGCCGTGGTGCGTGGAAC
This sequence comes from uncultured Mesohalobacter sp., assembly GCA_964577705.1. Lineage (GTDB taxonomy): Bacteria > Bacteroidota > Bacteroidia > Flavobacteriales > Flavobacteriaceae > Psychroflexus. The sequence goes on along the minus strand of CAZOAD010000055.1, from coordinate 15,206 downwards.
CGTACAGGCAGATATCCTGAAAGAAGATCAGGCTCAAAATACCTGTATTTTTTCAACTGAATTTGCCATTCGACTCATGGGTGATGTACAGGAATATTTTATCGAAAATAAAGTCAGAAACTTCTATTCGGTTTCTATTTCAGGATACCACATTGCGGAGGCAGGTGCTAATCCAATTACGCAATTGGCTTTAACCCTTTCCAATGGATTTACCTACGTTGAATATTACTTAAGTCGAGGGATGGATATCAATAAATTCGGTCCTAACTTGAGTTTCTTCTTTTCCAATGGAATTGACCCTGAATATGCGGTGATTGGTAGAGTAGCCAGACGCATCTGGTCTAAGGCGATGAGAGATAAATATGGCGCCAACTCCAGAGCTCAAATGTTGAAATATCACATTCAGACTTCAGGACGTTCGCTTCATGCTCAGGAAATCGATTTCAATGATATCCGTACGACATTACAAGCCTTATATGCAATTTACGACAATTGTAATTCCTTGCATACCAATGCTTATGATGAGGCGATTACCACGCCAACTGAAGAATCTGTGCGAAGAGCGATGGCAATTCAACTGATCATCAACAAAGAACTTGGACTTGCTAAAAATGAAAACCCTATTCAGGGATCATTTATTATTGAAGAATTGACGGATCTTGTAGAAGAAGCGGTGTTACTTGAATTTGATCGACTCACAGAACGTGGAGGAGTTTTAGGCGCTATGGAAACCATGTATCAGCGAAGTAAAATACAGGAAGAAAGTCTTCATTATGAAACCTTAAAACATACCGGAGAGTTTCCAATTATTGGTGTGAATACCTTTTTAAGTTCCAAGGGATCTCCTACGGTGAAACCTAGGGAAGTGATTCGTGCGACCGAAGAGGAAAAGGAATTCCAAATCAATACACTAGAAAAACTGCATAAGGTGTATGAAAATACGGCGCATAAAAATTTAAAACGCATTCAGGAAGCCGCCATCAAAAATGAAAATATCTTTGAAGAATTGATGGAAGCGACGAAGTATTGCTCTTTAGGGCAAATTACCGAGGCCTTATTTGAAGTCGGCGGACAATACCGTAGAAACATGTAAGCAGAGAGCCAAATTTTGCAAGCTTAAGCGCATCAAAATTTGTGCGATTCGCTTACCCCGAGTAACGGAGTGAATCGGGATAGATTTAGCTTGGAGGTTTTTTGGGTTTGCAATGTTTGCTAATAAAAAATCCCGATGCACGCCAGTGCTATCGGGATTTTTTTATTAAAATGATTAATGGATTCGCATTTAATTTCAACGGGAATGTGTGCGAATTGATTGTCCCGAACCTTCGGGGTTATTTCGTCGAGAGTTTTTTAGGTTTTGCCTTTCAAAATGTATGTATATGGCTTTTTGATTGAGAGTGTGATCAAAATTTAAATGGCTACGTGCATGGGTTACTGTCGTGTCACAAATTTCAGTTGTACAGTTTTAAAGTTTTAATTTCATGATAAATATGAATGCTTTTTCTTAAGACTTTACCATAAAATTACTTATATCTGAGCATAGTTTAATTAATAATTTGTTGGATTGAGGAGATCAATTTTAAGTTATCTTTGATAGATAACCCTAACACTGACAACTGATGAAACACATGAAATTACTGCTGCTATTTTTGTATTGCTCGACCTTATTCCTAGCCTCCTGTGGCGAAAGTTCCAAGGAAGAGAAAACATCTCAAACCAGTCTAAATGAAGACTTGAAAATGGAAAATCCAGAAGGTTTGGTAGAAGACGTGCTTACCAAAGAAGAGCAAGACGCTCTCACTCCTGATATGGTTATCAATTCGTTTAAAGAAGGCAATGAAAGGTTTCAGAATAATGATCTCACAGCAAGAAACCACTCTGAACAAGTCAGAAAAAGCACAAATGCCCAATTTCCTAAGGCCATTGTTCTATCCTGTGTAGACAGTAGAATCCCTGTAGAGGATGTTTTTGATAGGGGCATAGGAGATATTTTTGTTGCGAGAGTAGCTGGGAATTTCGTTAACGAAGATATTTTAGGCAGTATGGAGTTTGCTTGTAAAGTTTCCGGTTCTAAACTTATTTTGGTAATGGGTCATGAACACTGCGGCGCTGTAAAAGCAGCGGTAGACAACGTAAAGCTTGGAAACATAACTCCTATGCTGTCTAAAATACGACCAGTAGTAGATGCCATTGCATACGATGGCGACCGGACTTCAAGTAATAAAGAGTTTGTTCACATGGTGTGCGAGCAAAACGTACTTAATACTATCGACAAGATTAGAACTGAAAGTCCAATCCTAAACGAAATGGAGGGAAATGGAGAAATCAAAATCGTAGGAGGTGTTTATGATATGGATACTGGGAAAGTAGATTTTCTAAAATAAATCACATGATTTAAGAATCCTCAAGCTAAATAAACTTGAGGATTTTTTATTGGAGTAAAATAGATCAATTTTGTAACGCTCAACTGTCTAAATTCTTCACCTTCTAAACTAAACCTTAAAGTTTCAGTCGCTTAACTACAATTGATGTATATTTGCACGCAATTAAATCTAATTGCAATGACAAATTCAAAAGTCAAAGGACTTGGTCTTACCTACGACGATGTTCTTTTAGTTCCAGCTTATTCCGATGTTCTTCCCAGAACAGTCAGTATTCAAGGCAAATTCACTAAAAATATCACACTCAATGTTCCTATAGTTTCTGCAGCCATGGATACGGTCACAGAATCAAGAATGGCCATTGCAATTGCTCAAGAAGGCGGTATTGGTGTATTACATAAAAATATGACCATTGAAGCTCAAGCCCTAAAAGTAAGACGGGTAAAACGAGCAGAAAGTGGTATGATCATCGATCCGGTTACTTTGCCTATTACAGCAACTGTAAAGGATGCCAACGATAGTATGAAAGAACACAGTATAGGAGGAATTCCTATTGTAGATGATTCTAAACATCTTATCGGTATTGTCACTAACAGAGATTTGCGTTTTGAGCAAAAAAACGATAGACCCATCAAAGAAGTGATGACAACCAAGAATTTGATTACAGTCGGCGAAGGAACTTCACTTAAAGAAGCTGAGGTTATTTTGCAACAACATAAAATTGAAAAGTTACCAGTAGTCGACAGCAATAATAAATTAGTAGGCTTAATTACCTTTAGAGACATCACCAAGCTTACTCAAAAGCCATTTGCAAACAAGGATCATTATGGCAGACTTCGTGTAGCGGCTGCTTTAGGGGTGACTGCCGATATAGTAGAACGAGCTTCAGCTTTAGTGAAAGCTGGAGTAGATGCTGTGGTTATCGATACGGCCCACGGTCATACCAAAGGCGTGGTGGATGTATTGAAACTCATCAAAAAGGAATTTCCAAAACTAGATGTGGTTGTGGGAAATATTGCGACAGCAGATGCCGCTAGGTATCTAGTTGAAGCCGGTGCAGACGCAGTGAAAGTAGGAATTGGACCAGGGTCAATTTGTACCACCAGAATTGTTGCAGGTGTTGGATTTCCACAATTATCAGCAGTAATGGAAGTTTCTGAAGCCATTAAGGGTTCTGGAGTTCCAGTCATCGCAGATGGTGGAATTCGCTATACGGGAGACATACCTAAAGCTATTGCTGGCGGAGCAGATTGTGTAATGTTAGGCTCTTTGCTAGCAGGAACCAAAGAGTCTCCAGGTGAAACTATTATTTACGAAGGAAGAAAATTCAAGTCTTACCGAGGTATGGGATCAGTAGAGGCAATGCATAAAGGCTCTAAGGATCGTTATTTTCAAGATGTGGAAGACGATATCAAAAAACTTGTTCCGGAGGGAATAGTTGGCCGTGTTCCTTATAAAGGTGAATTGGTAGAAAGTATGGTCCAGTTTATCGGTGGATTGAGAGCAGGAATGGGTTACTGTGGAGCTAAAGATATTCAAGCTTTAAAAGAACGTGGTGAGTTTGTGCAAATCACCGCTTCTGGCGTCATGGAAAGTCATCCGCATGGAGTTACGATAACCAAAGAAGCTCCTAACTATAGTAGATAAAAAAATGAGAACATAAAAAAAGCTCGAAATCGCAAGATTTCGAGCTTTTTTTGATTTAAAAGATTCCCCTACTTAATTCCCTGAATCTTCATCTGGGAGGATTTCAGCATTCTCTTTGACTTCAATGCCTAATTTTTCAAGAACCTTTAAGGTAATGTCAAATTTTGGATCGATGTAGATAATGCTATTATTTTCATCAAAAATTTGAGTAAACCCTTCTTCTTTTACAATAGTTTCTATTGCTTTTCCGATTTTGTTGTAAAGCGGTCTTAAGTATTCATCTTGTTGTATCTGAAGCATTTGAGAGGAATTCTGTTGTAGTTTCTTAAGGTCTTCTTCAAGATCTACAATTTCCTTTTGCTTTATTTTTTTCATCACATCGTTCATTCCCTCTTCTTCCTTTTCATTGTAATCGGCAACTACTTCACGGTAAGCGGTATATTTATCTTGAATGGTGCTGTCTAACTTGGCGCTGTAAACTTTTAATTTTTCTTCTACACCTTTAATCTCAGGCATTTGAGATAAGATGTATTCGTTATTGACGGTTCCAACTTTAGTTTGTGAAAAAGAACTCAAACTCATCACGAGTAGAGTTATGCAAATAATGTGTTTCATTTTTAAAATTTTTTACAAATAAAGCTAATATTAATTATAAATCAAACCTTAGTTAATTTGTTTTCACGCTCTTACCGTCCTCAATAAATGCTTTAAAATCTTGCTGAACCAGTAAGGACCTTTTTTTGAATATATCTGGTAAAAGTTTGCTGACTAATTTCATAAATCCAGAAAACTTAAATTCGCTGTAAGAAGTCCATTTGGTTTGATTTTCATCAATGGCCTCAAAATAATTTTTTTGAATGCTCTCCATGCCTTTTGAAGTGTATTTACCATGCCACTCTTCTGGTAGATTTTTTTTAATGATGGTTTCCGTCATTTTAATAGACTGACCTTCCATAGTGATGTAGAGTTTTCTTTTACTCCCTACCTCTCCATCTTCTCCGCTTATGACTCTGCTTCGTTTTAAGCCTCTTTGCCAGTGTGGAAGTAAAGTTGAATCCTCAAAGGCTTTTATGATTTCAGGTCTAGATTTGTTGATGAGAATTTCGGTAGAATATTTCATATTACAAGTTTAATTCTAATCCTCACAAAGTAGGTGAGTAAAGTCGCTTTTTTAAAAAAACTTAAACATTGTGTGCGTTTGCATTTTTCTTACTTTTGCTTTCAAAATCAAAAAAATGAAGTCACGTTTTAGTTTTTGCATAATTCTGCTATGCTTTGTTTTGATTGGAAATGCTCAGGTTGAAGAAGAAGTACTTTTTACAATAGACGGGCAAGATTATCTTGTTGAAGGGTTTATAGAATCTTATCAAAAGAATTCCGATCTTATTTCTTCAGAAACTGAAACTGTAGACGATCATCTGAAGCGATATATAAACTTTCAGTTAAAGCTGAAGTCGGCTTACGACCAGCAACTCGACACACTTCCTTCTTTTAAAAAAGAATTTGGCAGGTATTACAAACAAATTGCCGATAGCTATATTTCCAACGGTGAAGTCACAGAGGCTATGGTAAAAGAAACTTACGATAGAACTAAAACCGAAGTTAGAGCTAGTCATATTCTTTTAAATATCTCAAAGTATGAAGAAGATACTTCTGCAGTTTATCAAAAAGCTTTAATGATAAAAAAACGTATCGAAAATGGAGAGGACTTCGAAAGCTTAGCTAAAACCTATTCTGAAGATCCTTCAGCTAAAAACAATGGTGGAGATTTGAATTGGTTCAACACTTTCAAGATGGTTTATGAGTTTGAAGATGCTGCTTACGCTCTTGAAGTTGGGGAAGTGTCTGAACCGGTAAGGACAGATTATGGGTATCATATCATCAAAAAAACAGGAGAGCGTCCTTCTAAAGGTAAATTGAAAACAGCGCATATCATGCTGCTGCCTGGCGATTCACTTCAAGATCCTGAGGTAAGAATTCAGAAGATTTACAACCGATTAGAAGCTGGTGAAGACTTTCATGAACTTGCCAAACAATACAGCCAAGATCCAAATTCAGCTAGTAAAGGAGGGTATGTTTCCCCATTTAGTCTGGGCGGATTAAATTCAAAAGTATATGAAAACGAGTCCTATGCACTTGAAAGTGAGGGAGACTATACAAAGCCTTTCAAAACAAGATTTGGTTGGCATATTGTTAAATTAATTGAGACCATTCCGCTAGAGCCTTACGATGACGTAAAAGAGGAATATAAAAGAAGGTTAAAAAGCTCTTCGCGATCCAAAGTTTTGGTCTCGAAAATAAAAGATGATCTTGAAAAATTGTACACTGTCGAGGTCGAAGAAGAGGGAAAAAATTACTTTCTAAACTTGATGGATGAGAGCTTTTCAAAAGGCAAATGGAGATATCAACCCGACGAGAATTTAAGCTCAAAAACTATAATTACAGTTGAAGATGTAAAAATCAACTACAATACATTTGGCGAGTATTTGGAAAGACAGCAACGCAGTTTATCCAAATTGCCTGATCCTAAAATTGTTTTAGAGAATGCTGTGGAGGATCTGGTTTACAGCGAACTCTTGTCTTACCATAAAACTCAGTTGCCAGAAATAGATAAAGAATTTGGAGATCGAATCGAGGAGTACAAAAACGGCATTTTGATTTTTGATTATATGACTGCAAAAGTCTGGGAGCCTGTATCCAGTGACAGCCTTTCTCAAAGAAAGTACTACGATAAAAATACCACAGACTTTACTATTCCTAGAAGAGTGAAGGGCCAGCTATACACTTCTAAAGATAAAAGGTCGCTCAAAGATTTAAAGTCTGAGTTAAAAAGTAGAACTAAAGAGGATACTTTGGCAATTGACATCCCAGAAGATGTCATTTTGGAGGAAGTGACTTTAGAAGGGTCTTCTTTGAAACTTCCTGAGCGTTTTAAGTTTAAAGTAGGTGTAAGCAAGATTTATAAGCATTTGGATCAATTTTTGATAATGAATGTTGAAGAAGTTGAAGAGGAACGAGTTGCGAAATTTGAAGAAGTAAACGGAAGAATAATTAGTATTCTACAAGAAGAAAACGAACAAGATATAATTTCAGAGTTGAGAGCCGACTATGAGGTTATTGTGAACGATGAGGTTTTGAAAAAGGTAAAAGAAAGTCTTGAAAAGTAAATATTTTATTACAATCATTTTGGTTTCATTGGTGCTGGGAGCATGTTCTTTTTTGAATAAAAAAGAGGAGACCAATTTCGTTGCCAGAGTGAATGATCATTATCTCAGTTTTGAGGAATTGAATAGTCACATTTCCAGTAATCTTTCCTCAAGTGATAGTGCTGTCGCTGCTAGAGGCTTTATTCAAAACTGGGCAACGGACAAACTTTTGCTGGACAGAGCAAAGCTAAATTTGCCCAATGATCAACAAAATGATTTTCTGGAGTTATCTAAAAAGTATGAGGAGCAATTGTTGAAAAAAGCATACAAAGACGCTCTTATCGAAAGAGAATTGAACAATAAAATAGATTCTGTAGACATTGCTGCTTATTATGAAAATAATAAAGTCAATTTTAAATTGAACGAAGACCTGGTTCAATTACGCTATATCCAATTGAGTAAAAAAATGAAGTCCTTAAGGGACATAAAACGCCAATTCTTGCGTTTTAATCCTGAAGATATGCTATCATTGCAAGAGAAATCTTTGGAATTCAAATCATTATCTTTAAACGATTCTATTTGGGTTCGTGTTTCTGATGTAGTGAAGGAATTCAAAGAAAATAAGGATATTGAGCTCAATAAGTCTGAGCTTTTGAAAGCTAAAAATTTTATAGAAATAGAAAATGAAGATGATAACTTTTACATATTCATAAATTCTACACTGAAACGAAATGAAGAAGCGCCTTTGAGTTATGTAAGGCCAACGATTGAGCAGATTTTGCTCAATAGGAAGAAAATAAATATTTCTAAGAAAATTGAAAAAGAGATTACTAAAGATGCTACAAAAAATAATGAATTTGAAATCTACTAATTTAGTTATGTTTTTCGGTGTATTACTCACCAGTTACATGATTAATGCACAAGTAACAATCGATGAAAAGGACAATCTTTTAAAAGACTCTGATTTTAGTCCAGAAGTCCTTGAAGCCACAAAAGTGACAAAAGATGGTCGTGTAAAAATTGATGGTGTAGCTGCTGTTGTTGGAGATTATCTGGTTTTGGAAAGTGATATTTCTAAAGCATACCTGGATATGAAAAACCAACAGATTGGGGATATCACCTACTGCGATGTGGCAGAAACAATAATGGAGAATAAATTATTTGCTCACCATGCCCAACAGGATAGTTTGCCTTTCAATCCAGCAAGAGTGGAGAGCTTTACAGATCAACAAATTAACCAGTTCATAAGTCAAGTAGGAAGTATGGAAAAACTACTTGGGTTTTATAAAATTGATTCTGAAGACGAGTTAAGAGCACAGCTTAACGAAATCAATACTCAACGTATGCTTGCAGAAGAAATGCAAGGTGCTATAGTAGATGAAGTAGAAATCACTCCAGAAGAAACGAGAGATTTTTTTGAAGCTATCCCAGAAGATGAAATTCCTTTGATTAGTGATGAAGTTGAATTAGCTCAAATCATCGTAAAGCCAGAAGTAGGCGAAAAGGAAAGACAAGCTGTTATTGATAAATTAAATTCTTTTAGAGAAGACGTTTTAGCAGGGGGTAGCTTTGCAACAAAGGCCGTTTTGTATTCGGAAGATAGAGGATCTAAAAGTCAAGGTGGTAAAATAACCCTTTCACGAGAAGATAATTTCGTAAAAGAGTTTAAAGATGCTGCTTTTAGCCTTAGAGAAGGAGAGGTAAGTAAGCCTTTTGAGACTGAATTTGGTTGGCACATCCTTACAGTTGAAAAAATAAGAGGTCAGCAGGTAGATGTGAGGCACATACTTCTTTATCCAGAAATAAGTTCTGAAGCTATTGAAAAAGCTAAAAAAGAAATTGAGCTGGCTAGAGAGAAAATTGTGAATGGTGAAGTTACTTTTAGAGAAGCTGCGAGAGAGGTTTCAGACGAAAAGGAAACCAGAGAAAGTGGAGGTCAACTTATCAATAACGCAACTGGAGATAGAAGATTTGAACTGACTAAAGTAGATCCTTCCATTTACGATCAAGTGAATAACTTAAAAGAAAACGAGATTTCTCCAGTGATTAAAGATTCTGAGCCTAGAACTGCAAAAGTATTTTTCAAAATCATTACAGTCACAAAAAAAATACCAGAGCATATTGCAGAGTTTAGCGAAGACTATACGCGTATTCGCGAGCTAGCCCTTCAGCAAAAGAAGTTAAAAGAAATCAATGACTGGAAAGCTGAAAAAGTTCAGGATACTTACGTTAAAGTGAATGGTGATTACAAGGTTTGCAAATTTGCAAAATCTTGGATAAAACAATAATATGTCGGATGTAGCTGATTTAGACGAATTTGTAAAGAAATACAACGTCTTAAAATCTGAAATTGCTAAAGTTATAGTAGGTCAGGATAAAGTAGTTGACACTTTATTGTTATCCATTTTTTCAGGGGGACATTCTCTTCTAGTTGGCGTTCCAGGTCTTGCTAAAACCTTAATGGTGAATACGATTTCACAGGCCTTGGGCTTGGAATTTAAGAGGGTACAGTTTACACCAGACTTAATGCCGAGTGATATTATCGGTTCTGAAATTTTAGATGAAAACCGAACTTTCAAATTTTTGAAGGGTCCGGTTTTTACCAATATTTTATTGGCAGATGAAATTAACAGAACACCCCCTAAAACCCAAGCAGCACTTTTGGAAGCCATGCAGGAAAAAGCGGTGACCGTTGGTGGAAAAAATTATTCACTTTCCAATCCATACTTTGTATTAGCTACACAAAATCCCATAGAGCAGGAGGGAACTTACCCTTTACCAGAAGCCCAGCTCGATAGGTTTATGTTTGAGGTCAACTTAACATATCCTAGCTTTCAAGAAGAAGTGGATGTTGTGAAAGCTACCACTCAAAATATAGAAGTGACTATTGAGCCTTTATTTTCACCTTCAGAAATTATTCAGCTTCAAAAACTAATAAGGAAAATTCCTATTGCAGATAATGTCATAGAATATGCAGTAACTTTGGTAAGTAAAACAAGGCCAAATACAGAGAAGAGTTCAGACTTTATAAATACCTATGTAGATTGGGGTGCTGGTCCTAGAGCTTCTCAAAACCTTGTGCTTGCAGCTAAGACCCATGCAGCGTCCAGAGGTAAATATTCTCCGGATATAGAAGATATTCAAGCGGTAGCCATCTCAATTTTAAGGCACAGAGTCGTAAGAAACTACAAGGCCGAAGCCGAAAATATCTCAATAGAAGACATTATTCAAAAGCTGCTTTAATTTTATTGATACTCAGTCTAAATTATTAGCTGCTAGTTGAAGTCACTTATTATTTTCAATTCATTTTTATCGATTTATCAGTTTTATTTTAATAAAATTGTAAATATGATATTTATGTGTATTAAAAATGATGTAAGTGTAAAATATTGTTAGATATTTCGCTTTAATCTTGCATATTTTCCAAACTCAACCAAAAACGTTATTTTTGCAACTTAAATTATATATACTATGGCTTTTGATATCGATATGATAAAGAAAGTGTATAGCCAAATGTCGGAACGAGTTGATAAAGCTCGTGAAACCGTTGGCAAACCACTTACACTTTCAGAAAAAATTCTTTATTCCCACCTTTGGGAAAACAAACCCAACCAAAAATTTACAAGAGGTAAAGATTACGTTGACTTTGCTCCAGACCGTATTGCTTGTCAGGATGCTACTGCACAGATGGCGCTTTTGCAATTTATGCAAGCTGGAAAAGAAAATGTAGCTGTTCCTACCACTGTTCACTGTGATCACTTGATCCAGGCCAAACAAGGAGCTACTAAAGATTTGAAAAGAGCAAACGAAACAAGTAATGAGGTGTTTGACTTTTTAGAATCAGTATCTAGTAAATATGGAATTGGTTTTTGGAAGCCTGGAGCTGGAATTATCCACCAAGTGGTTTTAGAAAATTATGCATTCCCTGGAGGAATGATGATTGGAACCGATTCTCATACCGTAAATGCTGGTGGACTCGGAATGGTCGCCATCGGTGTTGGTGGAGCAGATGCAGTAGACGTCATGGCAGGAATGCCTTGGGAGCTTAAGTTTCCTAAATTGATTGGGGTAAAACTGACTGGGGCACCACAAGGTTGGACCGCTGCCAAAGATGTGATCTTAAAAGTTGCTGAAATCCTTACTGTGAAAGGTGGAACTGGATGTATCGTAGAATACTTCGGTGAAGGTGCCAAAAATCTTTCTTGTACTGGTAAGGGTACGATTTGTAATATGGGTGCAGAAATAGGAGCAACCACTTCTACTTTCGGCTATGATGATTCTATGGAGCGTTTCCTTAGAGCCACCGATAGAAATGAAATCGCAGATGAAGCCAACAAGATAAGAGAGCACTTAACTGGTGATGATGAAGTTTATGCTAATCCAGAGCAGTATTTTGACCAGGTTATTGAAATTGACTTAAACACACTAAGACCCCACCTTAATGGACCTTTTACTCCAGATCTAGCTACACCAGTAGGAGAGCTTGGAGAAAAGGCTAAGAAAAATGGATGGCCAATTAAAGTCGACTGGGGACTTATAGGTTCATGTACCAATTCATCTTATGAGGATTTAACAAGAGCTGCATCCATAGCCAAACAGGCTGTTGATAAAAAATTAGTACCAAAATCAGACTTTGGAATTAACCCTGGTTCTGAGCAAATTAGATTTACGGCAGAACGTGATGGCCTGCTGAAGGTTTTTGAAGACTTAGGTGCTACTATATTCACCAACGCATGTGGACCTTGCATCGGACAATGGGATAGAAGTGATAGAAAGGGGGATGAAAAGAATACTATCGTTCACTCTTTCAACAGAAACTTTTCAAAACGTGCAGACGGAAATCCAAATACACATGCGTTTGTAGGTTCCCCAGAAATGGTTGCTGCGATCGCTATTTCAGGTAGACTGGATTTCGATCCTATGAACGATACCTTAATTAATGAAGATGGAGAAGAAGTAAGACTTGATCCTCCCAAAGGGATTGAATTGCCAGAACTTGGATTTGATGTAGAAGACAATGGATACTTAGCTCCAAAGTCTGACGGTAGTTCTATCGATGTAAAGGTGGATCCAAACTCAAATAGAATCCAATTGCTGGAACCTTTTGATCCTTGGGATGGAAAGAATTTAACGGGTGCTAAATTGCTTATCAAAGCACACGGAAAATGTACAACAGACCATATCTCTATGGCCGGACCTTGGTTAAAATATAGAGGTCATCTTGATAATATTTCTGATAACTGTTTGATTGGAGCTGTTAACGCTTTTAACATGAAAACCAACTTTGTAAAAAGTCAGTTGGATGGAAAGTACGATGCAGTGCCAAAAACACAGCGCGCTTATAAAGCTGAAGGAATTCCAACAGTTGTAGTTGGTGATCATAATTATGGGGAAGGATCCTCTAGAGAACATGCTGCTATGGAGCCAAGACATCTAGGTGTAAGAGTTGTGTTGGTGAAATCTTTTGCAAGGATACACGAGACCAACCTGAAAAAGCAGGGAATGCTAGGAATTACGTTCGATAAAGAAAGCGATTACGATTTGATTCAGGAAGATGATACGTTTAACTTTATAGATCTTGAGGACTTTGCAGATGGTAAACAGCTGACTATTGAAGTTGTTCATGCGGATGGTTCTAAGGATACGATTAAGGCTAATCATACCTACAACGATACACAAATCGGTTGGTTTAAAGAGGGGTCTGCCTTGAACATGATTAAAAAACAAAACAAGGCTTAAATTGTTTTTTTAAATACATTCACAAGAGCCATCTTATAGAGATGGCTCTTTCATTTTTAACTAAATTATGTCAAAAGACAAGAATTTTCTACAGAAGCATTGGAGTAATATGTTGTTCGCCATTATTTTAATCTTGGTCATTATTCCTCAAACACGTCAACCCATTCAGATTTTTTTAAATCGGATGATTGCTTTTAGTCCATCTGAAATTAAAGAAGCAGATCGAGAAACTTTAAAGGATTACGAATGGTATTTTAAAAATGAAACTAATAAAACTGTCAGTTTTAGACAGTCCAAAGGAAAGCCAATCCTTGTCAATTACTGGGCCACTTGGTGTGCGCCCTGTATTGCAGAAATGCCAGATTTACAAAAGTTATATTCAGATTTTAAAGATGAGGTTGACTTTTACTTTATCACTTCTGAAGAACCTCAAGTTGTTAATTCTTTTCTAGAAAAAAGAAACTTTAATCTACCAGTCTATTATTTCCTATCTAGTCCTCCGGATTTACTTAAAAGTTCCAGTCTGCCAACTACTTTTCTAATTGATAGAAATGGTCAAATCATTATGAAAAAGACTGGGGCAGCCAATTGGAACAGCAAAGCGGTAAGAGCTACAATTGATAAATTAAAGCAAAGACCTAACTAAGTTAGCTTAGCAACTTTAGAATTAATTAAATTTGAATAAAAAATATGAGTAAGAGTATACATCAATTTTTAGCTTCAGATATAAAAGGTGAAACTTTCGATTTCTCATCCTTAGAAGGTAAAAAAGTAATGATTGTGAATACAGCTTCCCAGTGTGGACTTACGCCACAGTACGAAAAACTTCAAGAGCTATATGAAACTTATAAAGACCTAGACTTTACTATTATTGGATTTCCAAGCAATGATTTTATGGGTCAGGAGCCTGGAAGTAATGATGAGATTTCAAAATTTTGTGAGGAGAACTACGGTGTTTCATTTAAAATGATGGGAAAAGTTATAGTAAAAGGGGAGGATAAACACGATGTTTATCAGTTTCTTACCGATAAATCCTGGAATGAAAAACAAGATAGCCAGGTGGAATGGAATTTTCAAAAGTATTTACTTGGTAGAAATGGAGAATTAGATAAAGTAATTTCTCCTCAAACTTCACCACTAGATCAGGAAATTATCGACTGGATCAAAGCTTAATACTTTTAAAAGGCTTCCCCAACTCCTATGTAGAATCCATTTTCATCTGGAGTAATTGCGTAATCAACTCTCAGATAAACATCCTTTTGCTGGAAGAGTAAAAATCTTGCTCCTACACCTGCCGACCATTTGATGTCTTTTATACTGAGTTGGTTCCAATCTTCAAACACATCGCCTACACCGCCAAAAACGGTGGCTCCCAGCCTTTTAGAAAAACCAAGCTTCAAGGGCAGGAATCTATATTCCACTTGTGCAGCTATTTGGTTTTGATCGCGAAATCGGCCTCTGAAATAACCTCGCATCATATTTTTACCTCCCATTTGAGAAAGTTGATTAAAAGGGACTTCACCCCCAAAATTGAATTCTCCAAGCAGTTGCATGGCTAAAACATCCCGCTTGTTAATCGATTTGAAAAAGCGGGTATCCGATATGATTCTGCTATACTCTACATCACTTTTCCAAAAAGTGTTGTAGTCTAAGAAAGCTACTTCGCTAAAAAAAGCGTTACGTTCGTTGAGGACATTCCTTCTTTGATCAAACACAAGCCCTGCACCAATGCCAAAGTTTGTAGTTCCTTCAGATCCAAAGGGTATGTTGATGTTTGCTTGCTGATCACTATTGTCTGGATCTTCAAAACTTACATTGGTCAGGCTTACGAATTCTGTTTCTAGCCCAACGTAAAAATTTTCTGCTAGTCTTCTCAACACCCGCTCTCTTATGCTAATTTGAGTAGCATCTACTAAAGCAATATTCTCTTCTGGAACATCATTACCTATCCCATAATATTTTATAGGAAACTGTTCGAAATTCAAATCTCCTAAGAAAAACCATTTGTCTTTATTAGAATATATGGCATGATCAATTCTTAATCCGTACTGTGCTTTTAAGGTAAAAAAGCCATAAGCATTAATTTCGCTTAATCGGTTGTTGGTATCTTCATTAGCGTAATAGACATAGAGAGGAGCAATTCCAAATTCGACTCCGGTTTCTGGCCTATATCCAACAATTGGATATAAAAAAAATTGAGATTTTTCTTGAGAAACGGTATCGTTAACAATACGATTGACGTAATTTTTTAAGAATCCAAAGGTTTCTTTTTTTGTCTCTTCTTTTGGTTCTT
>CAZOAD010000054.1:4777-17297 GCA_964577705.1 uncultured Mesohalobacter sp. | reverse complement strand
GATCAGCTGATAGACAACGGCAGAGCTTATTACGCTTTCGATACCGAAGAAGAACTGGATGCCAAGCGCAAAGAAGCCGAGCAGCAAGGCACCAAATTTAGCTATGGTCCCAAAAATAGAGATGGGCTCAACAATTCCCTTCAACTCAGTTCCGAGGAGCTCAAGAAGACCCTGGCTGAGGAAAAGGCCTACGTGATTCGTTTTAAAACACAAGCTCACAAAACCCTGGAACTTCACGATGAGATACGGGGCTATATTGAGGTGGACACGGAAGTGCTGGACGATAAGATATTGTTCAAAAGCGATGGTATGCCCACTTACCACCTGGCCAATATCGTGGATGACCACCTGATGCGCATCACCCACGTGATACGTGGTGAAGAATGGTTACCTTCCTTACCGCTTCACGTGTCTTTATACGAAGCTTTTGGCTGGGAAGTCCCTAAGTTTGCTCACCTGCCACTTATCTTAAAACCTAGCGGAAAGGGTAAACTGAGCAAGCGTGACGGCGACCAACTTGGGTTTCCTGTCTTTCCTCTGGAATGGAAAGACCCGAGCACTGGCAAGGTCTCTGCGGGTTACCGTGAGGAGGGTTATCTGCCAGAAACCCTTACCAATATGCTTGCGCTATTGGGATGGAACGATGGCACCGACCAGGAATTTTTCTCCTTGGAAGACATGACTCAAAAATTTGAGTTGTCGCGGGTGCATAAATCAGGAGCTAAGTTTGACCCAGAAAAAACCGACTGGTTCCAGCACCACTATTTGCAGGAACAACCCCTAGGTGATTTAGTGGATGACTTCTTACCTATTCTGGCTCAAAAAGAAATTTATCCAGAAAAAAGTTATGCCGAGGAAGTCGTGAAAACCATCAGGGAGCGGGCCACCTTCGTTTCAGAATTTTGGGAATTGTCCTTTTTCTATTTTGAAGCCCCTAAAACATTTGACCCTAAGTCTGCCAAAAAAGCCTGGAAGAACGATTCTCAGGAATGGATGCGTGCCCTGGTGGGTAAACTAGAAAGCATTGAGGATTTTTCTCAAGCCAATACACAAGCCGAAGTGAAAGACTGGATCCAAACTCAGGATTTGGGATTTGGAAAAATCATGCAGCCTCTACGACTAGCTTTGGTAGGAGCCATGCGCGGTCCTGATGTATTTCATATCGCTTCCTGCATAGGAAAAGCTGAAACTATTTCCAGATTGCATTTTGCAATGGAAGAATTATCATAATTTATTTTACATAGTTACCTGATATCATCGCCAAAAGTTCTATTTTTAGTACCTAATCAAATCAACAATTATGGGTTCATTCGTAAGTATTTTTCTAGTGGTGATTGCCTTCTTTATCATCATAAGTGGCATTTTCACCGTTAAGCAGCAGACCGCTGCTGTGGTAGAGCGTTTTGGAAGATTTTTAAGCATCAGAAACTCGGGTCTGCATTTCAAAATTCCTTTGGTCGATAAGATTGCTGGTCGCATCAATTTGAAAATTCAACAGCTGGATGTAAATGTAGAAACCAAAACCAAAGATGACGTATTTGTTCACCTCAAGGTATCGGTTCAATACCAGGTGACACGAGCAAAAATTTATGACGCGTTCTATAAGCTAGAAAGCCCAAGTGCTCAGATCACTTCTTATGTTTTTGATGTAGTGAGAGCTGAAGTTCCTAAGATGAAGCTGGATGATGTGTTTGAGCGTAAAGACGATATCGCCAATGCTGTGAAGACAGAACTTAATGATGCTATGCTGGATTACGGTTACGACATCATAAGAACGCTTGTGACGGATATCGATCCAGACGAGAAGGTAAAAGACTCTATGAACAGAATTAACGCCTCAGAACGCGAAAAAGTAGCAGCTGAGTTTGAAGGAGAGGCAGAACGGATCAAGATTGTAGCGGTTGCTCGAGCAGAAGCAGAAAGCAAGCGACTACAAGGTCAGGGTATTGCCGACCAGCGTAGGGAAATAGCCAGAGGTCTGGAAGAAAGTGTTGAGGTACTTAATAATGTGGGGATTAATTCTCAGGAAGCTTCTGCTCTTATTGTGGTTACCCAACACTACGACACCTTACAATCGGTAGGTAGCCAATCCAATTCTAACTTGATTTTATTACCAAATGCTCCGGAAGCAGGTAGCAATATGTTGAACGATATGATTGCTTCCTTTACAGCCTCCAGCCAAATTGGTGAAGAGATGAAAAAGCAAAACGAACGCAAAGCTGCCGGAGAAGAGAAACCTAAGAAATAACTCTACTTAATCTTATCCATCAAAAAAGGCTCGAAATTCAATTTCGAGCCTTTTTTATATCTTGTTGTTATGGGAATTATAAACCAAACTTTTTTAAAATCTGACTTCCAATTCGAGCATAAATAGCTTTCTGTCCAAAGTATGCAATGGACTCAGCCAATACATTGGTAAACGATAATGCCCTTCTGATATACACCAAATCGATGCTGGCTTTTTGCTTACTGATTTCAGCTTCAAGTTTGAGGATTTTTAAATCTTTATCTAATTCTTTAAAGGACCTATAATTTTTCATGAATCTGTGGAGTCAATGTGTTCTAATTCTTCCTTCAATTCTTTCTCAACTTCATCATCACCTTCATTTAAAATCTTATTTAAAAATCGGAAAACAGGCTTCTCTAGGAGTTTTTTACCAAAAATGCTGACAATGATGTACATTATAACGTAAAAGCCACCCATCACAAAAAAGCCATAAGAAACCGAGCCTAAATAATTACCGATAAAAAATGATAATCCTAAAGAAACAAAAAATAGGATTAATACTAAAATTCCAATCTTAAGTACAAATCGGCCTCCTGTAACTAAACTTAAAGCAGTTTTTTTAAGAAGGTCTAACTTATAGTACTCTATGGAATGATGTATTGCATCTTTCGTATCTTGAGTAAGATTTTCAAAGTGATTTCCTATAGAATTCCCCATAAAGGATTATACCTGTATTATTTCTTTTTTATCTCCTTTTGAAGCTCAGCATTTTTCTTTCTGAGTTCTCCTAGTTCACCCTCAAGCTTGTTTAGCATATCATCTGCTTTACTATTGACAGTTGAAAACGTTTTTTCTAACTTTTCTTCAATAGATTTTTTAGCTTCTGAAGCAAAAGAATTCAGTTGACTTGAAGTTTCTTTATACTTTTTGTTTAAACTATCTTGAAGATGATCAGCTTCATCTCTAAGTTGCTTTCTGGTTTTATCACCGCTTTGTGGAGCGTATAATAAACCTAAACCAACTCCTACAGCTGTTCCTGTTAACAATGCTAAGATTGTATTTCCTGTGTTATTTGCCATGGTATTTAAATTTTTATTAATTCATAACAAAACTAAAGCTAATTCGATGGTTTTGCTGTTAAAGCACGGTTAATAAATGATTTAGCTCGGATTAATCCTTAAAAAAATTAATTTTCTAATAAAATTTAAGAATCCAACCAAGTCCTGAAATCTATGTCTTTTTGAATGATTGACTTCACTTCGCTTATCGGAACACGCTTTTGTTCCATGGTATCTCTATAGCGTATGGTCACACAATTATCCTCTTTGGTATCGTGATCTACCGTAATACAAAATGGAGTTCCCGCTGCATCCTGTCTTCTGTAACGTCTTCCTACGGCGTCTTTTTCATCGTAAATGACATTGAAATCCCATTGTAAATCTTTTAAGATGTCCTGTGCAATTTCTGGTAAACCGTCTTTTTTGATAAGCGGGAAAACAGCAGCCTTTACCGGAGCTAAGATCGAAGGAATTTTCAAAACGGTTCGCGTACTACCGTCCTCCAACATTTCTTCCTGAAGAGCGCTGGAAAACACAGCCAAAAACATTCTATCCAGACCAATGGAGGTTTCTATGACATAAGGCACATAATTTTTGCCCAGCTCTGGATCGTAAAATTGAAGCTTTTTCCCGGAAAGGTTTTCGTGAGCCTTGAGATCAAAATCTGTTCTGGAGTGGATACCTTCTAATTCTTTAAAACCAAAAGGAAAATTAAATTCAATATCGGTGGCCGCATTAGCATAATGGGCCATCTTTTCGTGGTCATGGAATCTATAGTTTTCTTCACCAAGACCCAGGGACTGGTGCCACTTAGCTCTTAGTTCCTTCCAGTGTTCAAACCACTTTAATTCGTCTCCTGGTCGAACAAAATACTGCATTTCCATCTGTTCGAACTCGCGCTGACGAAAGATAAACTGTCGGGCTACAATTTCATTCCTAAAGGCTTTTCCTATTTGAGCAATACCAAAAGGAATCTTCATCCGTCCTGTTTTTTGAACGTTTGAAAAATTCACAAATATACCTTGAGCTGTTTCCGGTCTTAAGTACAAGTCTGAAGCAGATTCTGCAGAAGCGCCAAGCTTGGTCCCAAACATCAGGTTAAACTGCTTCACCTTGGTCCAGTCTTTAGACCCGCTTACTGGACAAGCAATCTCTAGCTCCTCAATGAGGGCTTTTACATCGTCCAGATCTTCATTGGTCAGCGATTTGGCCAAACGTGTAAGGATCTCTTTAGACTGACTTCTGTATTTTACAACCCTGGGGTGAGTAGTGACAAACTCTTGCTCGTCAAATTTATCTCCAAAGCGTTTTTTGGCTTTTGCTATTTCTTTCTGCGCCTTCTGTTCCAGTTTTTCTACGTAGTCTTCCACCAGTACATCGGCTCTGTACCTTTTCTTAGAATCCTTATTGTCTATCATAGGATCGTTGAACGCATCCACGTGTCCGGAAGCTTTCCAGGTGTTGGGGTGCATCAGGATAGCCGCATCCAGGCCAACTATCTCTTCATGAAGTTGAACCATACTCTTCCACCAGTAGGCTTTGATGTTGTTTTTGAGTTCTACTCCGTTTTGTCCGTAGTCGTATACCGCGCTCAATCCATCATAGATTTCGCTAGAAGAAAAAATATACCCATACTCCTTGGCATGGGATATTACCTGCTTGAATTTGTCTTGTTCTTGTGCCATAACGCAAAAGTAAAAAAACAAGGCTTGATATAGAGCTATCCTAAGTAAATAATTAGATAGTGGTGTGAGAAACTAAGGCTTAAAGGAGAATTTGGTCTTATTGACTAACTAAATTTATCGCCTATCTTTATAATCACTCGAAAAAAGTAGATTTCTCTACTCACCAGTTAATATTTTGTGTTCAAGTAACTGTAAAAGGGTTGACCGGTTTAATATGTTTAAATTTTAATCCAACGAACCTAATATCTAAGACCTCCTACCTTATACCTTACTACTTAGCCACTCAAAAACTCACAAACAACTCAACTTTTTCTAATTGATTTTTTGTTAACTTTAGATAACCAATTTATTTTCAGATGCTTCAGGATTTCAAAAACTTTTTGTTTCCCCAACTTTGCGCTTGCTGTGAGGAAGTTTTGTTGAAAGATGAATTCCTGATTTGTACCTACTGCAGAAATGAATTGCCACTTTATCCCAATTTTTTTGATGGTGAACATGATTTGCATAAGATTCTTTACGGCAGAGTTTTAGTAGATCAGGCGGCTAGCTTATTTTATTTTGAGAAAAAAGGAATAATTCAAAGTTTAATTCACGATCTGAAATACAGGGGAAATAAAGAATTGAGTTTTCATCTTGGCCAGTGGCTTGGAGACCTTTTAATCGATGCAGGTTGGAAAGATAAGATAGATATGGTCATTCCAGTACCGCTTCACAAACAGCGAATGAGGGAAAGAGGCTTCAACCAGGTAGAAGGTTTTGGAAAGTCTATTGCTGAAAAGCTTAGAGCATCTTACAGTGATCATATCTTGAAAAGAAGATCCAATTCCAAAACGCAAGTATTCAAAAGCAGATTGGCTAGAACTGAAGTAGTTCAAAATCACTTTTATGTAAAGGATAACCAGGATTTATCTGGTTTAAAGGTGTTATTGGTTGATGATCTTGTCACTACTGGAGCTACCCTGGAAGCCTGTTATTTGGCTTTAAAGCAAACCGGGATTCATAAACTTAGCATCGCAACCATGGCCATCACTAAATAATAAAATCTATATTTTATTGTTTCTTTGCAGAAACTTAATACCCGTTATGAAAATTCAATTTTTCAAAATCTTTATAATCTTCCTTTTTGTGATCACTGTCTTTTCTTGTGCACAGAGAGGACGACCAGATGGAGGACCTGTAGATACCGATCCGCCAACATTTGTGAGTTCCAGTCCGGAAAACTATTCTACCCGATATAAGAAAAATGAAATCATCATCAATTTTGACGAATATGTAAAGCTGAACAATCCCAGGCAACAAATTATTTTTTCTCCACCTATAGAACCTCGCCCCACTGTTTATCCCTCGGGTGTCGCGAGTAGATATGTTCGGTTGGAAATCCCAAGAGATTCTCTAGACGACAACACAACTTACACGGTCAATTTTGGAAAAAGTATCGAGGATAATAACGAGGGCAACCCACTTCCTTATTTTAAATATGTCTTCTCAACCGGGGATTATGTAGACTCGCTTGAAGTGGAAGGCAATGTTTTTGATGCGTATGACAGAATTTCAGATGAAAACATTTCGGTGGTGCTTTATCCACTAGATACTACCTATTCAGATTCTGTAGTCTATACAGATACTCCTCGATACATCTCCTTTGTAAGAGATTCTACCTCCTTGTTTAGCCTGGACAACCTTAAGCCTGGAAATTATAAAATGGTGGCGATCTCTGATAAAAATAACAACTACAAATTTGACCCAGCTCAGGACAAAATAGGTTTTGTAGAAGATACGGTTAAGATTCCAACCGATCAACTTTATGATATTTTGGTTTTCAAACAAGAGCTGGAGCCAAAAGCCTTCAGGCCCAAGCAAATTTCGAAACAGCATTTTGAATTTGGTTTTCAAGGCCGATTGGAGGATTATAAAATCGATCTGATTTCTGAAACGGAAGAGCCTTTTGAGGCTAAGTATTTTAAGGATGAAGAAACCGATACCTTGCATTATTGGTACAAACCCTATCTGGAGAAGGACAGTTTACTTTTTGCTTTCAGCAATCAGGGTCAACTCGATACTGTTGAAATAAGACCCAAGCAAATCGAAGAGGATTCTTTAAAAATTTCAGAAGTAAAAACAGAAAAGAATAAACTCCTGTCTGATTTCAAATTAAGGGCCAACACTCCTATTTCTACCTTTCAGAAAGATTCCATTCGTCTGATGACCAAAGATTCTATTCCTGTAGACTTTGAGTTGGAAGTAGACACGTTATACAACCACCTGGTTTTTAAATTTGAAAAAGAAGAAGCACAGTCCTACAGGATTGATCTTTTTCCTGGGGCTATCACTGATTTCTTTGATGCTAAAAACGATAGCCTTAACTACAAGTACAACACAAGACCTTTAGAAGAATTTGGAAATCTGCAACTAACAATTGCAAATGTGGACGAATTCCCTATCATCGTGGAGCTGGTGGATAAGGAAGGGAAAATTAAAGCTTCTGTGTATGAAACTGAAAAAAACACAATAAACTTTAGATTAATAGAGCCTGGACTGTATTATATCCGATTGATTTATGATCTCAATGCAAACGGAAGATGGGATACGGGTAATTTTCTAAAGGGCTTGAAACCAGAACCTGTTCTTTATGATCCAAATCCAGTCGAATTTCGCTCTTTTAGAGATGAAATTTTGACTATCAATTTATACTAAAGCGGTCTTTATCGCGTAAAAAGCCTAATTTTTCCCGGAGTTCAATCAGATGTGATTTCTCCAGTGTTAGAGTTTGTATAGCCTCATGTTCAGGGTGATGATCGCTCAAACAATTTCCTAAAGCATCGTAACCTGCGGAGTGGCCTACGTAGGGAAAATCATTTCCATCTATACCGATAATGTTGAGGCCAATGCAATAGCTCATGTTTTCAACGGCCCTTGCTTGTAGCAATATGTCCCAGGCAGAAATTCTCTTCTTCGGCCAGTTGGCTACATAAATCAGGGCATCATAATCATCTTTGTTTCTCGCCCAAACCGGGAATCTGAGGTCATAACAAACGAGTAAACAGAGCTTCCAGCCTTTATAATCCACCACACATCTTTCGGTTCCTGGTGTGTAGGTAAGGTGTTCTTTGGCTAGAGTGAACAGATGTTTTTTGTCATAAGTAGTTACTTTTCCATCGGGTTCTACAAAAAACATACGGTTATAAAACTGTCCGTTCTCTCTTACCATTGCACTGCCTGTGATGGCAAACTGATGATTTTTGGATTGAGCTTTCATCCATTCCAGCACCTGTTCAGTTTTTTCTGCATGTGCTTCGGCATTCATGGAAAATCCGGTGGTGAACATTTCTGGAAGCATCACTACATCTGTATGTGTGGGACATTCAGTAAGTTTTTTTTCAAAATGCGCTTTATTTGCCTTTGGATTTTCCCAGGTCAGTTCGGTTTGGATATAGGTGATGTTAAGAGTATTGCTCATAACCCAAAATTAAAAATTTAAAACCAATTTGATAATTCCGATCATTTTCTCTTTGTCTGTAGGATTAGATTCTGCAATTAAAAGTGTTAAGGTGGTAAGTGTTTCAGGACTAATTCTTTCTTTGAATTGATATCCTGCTTTTTGTAAAATCCATACAAAACTAAAAGCTCCACTGCGCTTATTACCATCAACAAAAGGATGATTTTTTATAATAAAGTACATTAGATGGGCAGCTTTTTCTTCTACATGTGGATATGCATCTTCACCAAATACAGATTGAAAAACACTTCCAAATATCCCTTTTAAACTTCCTTTTCTTTTTTCTTGTCCAAATAGTATACTGGCCTCACCTCTTTATAATAAGCTGTGATTTTAGTTCTTTTAGATCTTGACTTAATTCACCAGCCGATGCATTTATTTCATGTTGTGTCCCTAAATTTGGAAAACTATTTTTGTCATAACGATCGAGAGCAAAAAATGTATCTGAAAAGTCCTGTATCAAAGTTAAAATATCCTTCGCCTCCAATTGATCAATGTCTCTACTTAAACTTTTTAAATCTTCAAGAGTTTTTATGAACTTAGCTCTATTTTCTTTGATACGATATTGATTTATGGCATAGCCTTGGACTACAAAATCTTTAAGTCTTCGTGTAGCCCATTGACGAAATTGAACACTTCTATGAGATTTTATTCGATAACCAACTGAAATTACGACATCTAGGTTATAAAACTCAACTAGTTTAGTTTGAGTTTTATCTTTCATGGCTCCGTGTTTAGTGGTTGTCGCAAATTTTGCGACAACCAGCTTTTTGTCCAACTCACCATCTTTAAATACATTGTTGATGTGCTTACCAATAGTTTTTACATCCCTTTCAAAGAGTATCGATATTTCATTCCTATTAAGCCAAACTGTATCTTCATCCAGTCTAACTTTTAGCTGAATCTTGTCATCTTCAGATTTAAATAATTCTACATGACTCTTCATATAAATTACAAGTTAATTCAATTTTTAGCACTGTTATGTAAGTTTTTTGAACTGTCGCAAATTTTGCGTCAACCATTTTATAAATCTACGATCAATAGGTTTTTGTCATGTTTTGATTGACGACCAGGATAAAGTTTGCTTTGTTGAGGTGCTCATCTTCAAGCACCTCCAAATGAGCCTGTTCTACCGTGGTAATGGTGAGTATATCGACATTAGCTTCGTAGTGCTTGAGATACCAGTAAATACCTTCAAAATCGTTGGAATGGTAGCTACCATTAAGATGAAAAAACACCCGATTGGGCTTTGAGTGCTTAAGGATAAAATGCGCCATGGTGGCATCCTTAATGGCTTGTGCTTTTACAAGGTCTTCTCCGCCATGTCCGCCCATCATGTCCAGCATGTTTTGATAAGAAGCCAGATCAATGTCGAAAGGAATCGGTAAAGGGGCAATCCAGGCGTATTCTTCCTTAGTAAGCGAATCTAAAGCTGAAAAGCCTCCGTTTTTGTAAACTTTGGTGGCATAAGGCCTGGGAATATTGGTGGCTATAAAAGGCGTTGAAGTGGATTTTGCAAAGTCTAGAATCGGTTTATAATCGGTGGCATAGTTACTCCACACCCTTGCTTTTGTTCTGAATTCTTTTTCTGCTAAACTATCGCTGAGGTACAGGTCTAGTGCTTCTTGTGTATCGGTTTCAAACATCTCGGCGCCAATGCTTAGGTTGATGCTGTCTTTTTTTAAATCTGAAACCAGTTCATACTGAAGCCAATGTGCTATAGGATTGTTATGAAATTCTCCAAACAAAACCACATCGGTTTTGGAAAGGCTATCTAAAACATCTTGATAGGCAATAGGTGCTCCAGACTGATCAAAAAGTGCAAAAGCCTTTTTCTGTTGCGAAAAAGCACTCACAAAACCAAACATCAGCAGTAGCATTAAACCTAAATTGAATTTCTTTGTCATAAGATCAACATTAAACCTTAAAGTTAACAAGAATTCAACTCTTAGCTTTTAGCCAAAACCTATTATATTTGATTAATTCTCAAAACTAAACACCCCATGACTTTATCAGTACGACTTCTCACCATTGGATTTTTTATAAGCTTTGTAGGCTTTTCACAATCTGATTTAAGTGTTCAAAAAATCATGCAAGACCCTAATTGGATGGGAACCTTTCCTTCGCGTGTGGAATGGAATGAACAGTCCAGTGCTATTTATTTCGACTATAATCCAGATCAAAATGTATCGGACTCTTTGTACAAAATCAGATTGAAAAGTACCTCTGAAATTGAAAAGGTAAACCTGGAAGAATTGAAATCAAAGGTTTCTTCTTACGGAGATTATAACGAAAAACGAACTCAAAAGCTGTTTACAAAATCAGGAGATTTATACCTTCACGATGTCAAGAAAAATAAAACTACACTTGTTTTAGATTTAGGGGAAAGCATTCAAAGTCCTAAGTTTATTTCCGATTCTGAATATGCCTTTATCAGTACCAACAACCTCTACATTTATAATGTGGATCTTGGACAAATTCAAAAGAAAACCAACATAGCATCTGGAAGTTCCAATGCAAAGGAATCCAAGAAATCTGAAAAAAACCAATGGGTAGAGGATGAAAATTTAAGCCTGCTGGAAGAAGTCAGAACCCAAAAAGAAGAAGATGAGCTGAGAGCTAAAAACCGAGACTTACTCAACGAAGACGAATATACCTTTTACTTAGACAAGCAGAGAGCCTTCAACTTCAACATCAGTGAAACGGGTAATTTCTTGACCTTCCAAACCTATGAGCCAGAGCCTTCAGATAACACTGAAGTTCCTAACTACGTAGATGCTTCTGGATACACCGACATGCTTAACGCGAGGAGTAAGGTGGGTGACCAAAACAGACCCAGAGACCTGTATCTTTATCATGTGGTAAACGACACCGTTTATAAAATCGATGTATCTACGCTCCCAGGAATTACCGATTTACCCCCCTATGCGGATGAATATCCAGAGCGGGAGTGGGAAGAAAAGCAAAGAGCGGTGAGCTTTTCTGATGTTTATTTTTCACCTGAAGATCAGCATGCTGTTTTATCTATACGAGCGCAAGACAATAAAGACCGTTGGATAGCACTCATAGATTTGAATACAGGAAGCCTCAGTACTTTAGACAGGCAACATGACGAAGCCTGGATTGCAGGTCCAGGTATTGGAAGTTACTACGGAGGAGGTGCTTTGGGCTGGTTGCCAGAGGGGAAGCACGTCTATTACCAGTCCGAAGCCACAGGTTACTCTCATTTGTATCTTCATGATGTGAAGAACAATACACAATTACAGTTGACCAACGGAGACTATGAAGTTTTTGATCCGGAGTTATCTAATGATGGTAAGCACTGGTTTTTCACCTCTTCGGAAGTACATCCTGGGGAGCGGCATTTCTATAAAATGCCAGTGATGGGCGGCAAAAAAACGCAACTGACCTCTAGGGTAGGAAAGAATACGGTGATCCTGTCTCCAGATGAAAAGCAGATGGCGATTTTATTTTCCAATTCCAATACACCAGAAGAACTTTACCTTAAGCCTACCAAAGCTAAGTCAACACCAAAACAACTTACCAATGGGCAGTCTAAAGACTTTAGTGCTTACAACTGGAGAAGGCCAGAGTTGATTCAATTCGAAGCTGAAGATGGGGCACAACCTTATGCCAGGCTTTATAAGCCAGAAGCAAGCGTCGATAAAAACGCTGCAGTAATTTTTGTTCATGGTGCCGGCTACCTTCAAAATGCTCATAAATGGTGGTCAAGTTATTTTAGAGAATATATGTTTCATAACCTATTAACCGATTTGGGTTATACGGTTTTGGATATCGATTACAGAGGAAGTGCTGGTTATGGCAGAGACTGGCGAACAGGCATCTACAGACATATGGGTGGCAAAGATTTATCGGACCAGGTGGATGGTGCCAAATATCTTGTAGAAGAACACGGCATCAACCCCGAAAAGATTGGTATTTACGGCGGAAGTTACGGTGGATTCATCACTTTAATGGCGATGTTTAATGAAGCAGATACCTTTGCTTCTGGAGCAGCATTACGTTCTGTGACGGATTGGGCGCATTACAACCA
>CAZOAD010000054.1:0-4767 GCA_964577705.1 uncultured Mesohalobacter sp. | reverse complement strand
CCTTATTGAGTTAGGCAAAGAAGACTGGGAAATGGCTTTATATCCAGTAGAGGGTCATGGTTTTACCCAGCCTAGCAGCTGGACCGATGAGTACCGACGAATTTTGGAGTTGTTTGAAGAGACGATAGGCAGATAGAGACAAGATATTAGATGTAAGATAAAGGAAACAGGAATCATGATGATTGGAACCACGAAACAAAACTTAAAGGCATAGCCATCTTAAACTTAATACTTTAAAAGTAGTTGAAGTCGATTATAGTAAACTTCAGATAGTAAATACGTGCTTAAATTATAAACAAAACACCCTTTGCCTATCGGCATTTCCCTTAAGGGAAAAGGTTTCTATAAACCTCCTCTCTAGAGGGAGTCCCGAAAGCTGTCGGGAGAAGAGGGTGTATTGAAAGCAAAGCACTTATAAACGGGATTGGTATTAGCTTTAGAAAAATAAAAAACCACCTCAATCTGAGGTGGTTTTCATTAAAATTTATAGTTACATCTATAATGTATTTTACCAGATTCTGACACGTTCTTCTGGTGCGATGTACATATCATCTCCTTCTTTAACGTCGAAGGCTTCATAAAAGGCATCTATATTTTGCAAAGGCACATATGCTCTGTATTGTCCTGGAGAGTGTGGGTCTGTTTTGACCTGAGTTCTCAAAGCTTCATCTCTTATTTTGGTTCTCCATACGGTGGCCCATGACATGAAGAAACGTTGCTCTGGCGTAAAGCCATCAATTTTTCCAGGCTTCTCTGTATTCTCATAATGCAGCATCAATCCGTCATAAGCTCCCAGAACACCTCCTAGATCTCCAATGTTTTCTCCTAAGGTAAATTTACCATTGATGTAAACACTGTCTAAAACTTCAATACTGCTATACAGTTCGGCTAAATCATTACCTCGCTCCGTGAACTTTTCAAGATCCTGATCGGTCCACCAGTTTTTTAGATTACCATTGGCATCAAATCTAGAACCACTGTCGTCGAACGCATGAGAGATTTCGTGACCTATAACTGCACCAATACCTCCGTAGTTGACAGCATCATCTGCTTTATAGTCGTAGAAAGGAGGCTGTAAAATAGCTGCAGGGAAGACGATCTCGTTGTAGAGAGGGTTGAAGTAGGCGTTAACAGTTTGAGGAGACATTCCCCACTCTGTCTTGTCTACAGGCTCTCCTATTTTGCTTAGATTATCTTTATAGTTCCACATAGCAACGGCCTGCATGTTTTCATAGAATGTTTTATCAGAAGTCACTTCTAAGTCGCTGTAATCTTCAAACTCATCTGGATAACCAATCTTAACCGTGAATTTGTTAAGCTTTTCAACCGCTTTAATTTTGGTAGAATCTTGCATCCATTCCAGATCGTTGATTCTGTTTTTGAAAGCTGTGATGACGTTACCTACCATTTTCTCAGCTTTTTCTTTAGCTTCTGGTGGGAATTTTTGATCAACATATAATTTTCCTACCGCTTCACCTATGCTTCCGTTTACTACAGATAGCGCACGTTCATCTAAAGGTCTTTGTGCCTTAGCACCACTTAAAGTTTTGCTATAAAACTCCCAGTTGGTGGTAGCAATGTCTGTAGAAAGTTGATTCGCTGCAGAATTGATAGTAGACCAAGTCATCAAGGTTTTTAAATCATCAAGAGGAGTTTTAGCAATCATTTGATCTAAAGCCTCCATGTATTTTGGCTCCATGACCAAAACTGTATCCGGTAAGTTTTCAATACCAAGATCGGTCATGTAAGTTTTTAAATTGATGTTCTGAGTCACTTGACCGAGATCTTCCACTGCATAACGGTTGTTGTAATTTCTGAAGTCTCGTCTCGCCACTTTGTCCAAACGTGGTTCTGCAAGTTGAGTTTCGAGTTCTAAGATGGTTTCAGCCTTGAATTTTGCATCGTCTTTTGAGCCTCCAAAGTAAGCCATCATCTTAACGATATGTTCTTTGTACTGCTCTCTTATTTCTTTAGACTTATCATCTTGATCCAGGTAATAATCTCTATCTGGTAAGCCTAAACCTCCAGTACCTACATAAGCGACATTCGTATTACTATCGTCCGGATCTGAGTAAGATGATACTCCAAAAAACGGAGTTGAAATAGACGTAGGCATTTCAGCCATTAACTTTTGTATTTCTTCTTTACTCTGAATTTCTTCAATACGGTCCAGCTTGTCCATGATAGGATCCACTCCTGCAACATTTCTAGACACGGTATCCATAATCGAATTGAAAACGGCTATGGCTTTACCTTGATCGGATGCTGAGTCATATTTTCCAGATTCTTCAGCGGTCTTTAAAATCTCCAAAACATCGTTGTCGGTAGACTTTCTTAAAATTTGAAATCCGCCCCACGAGGTTCTATCGTCTGGAATTTCACTTTCCTTCATCCATCCTCCATTCACATAACTGTAGAAGTCATCTTGAGGATTTACGGTTGTATCCATGTATTGCAGTGCAATACCTCTGCTTTCCTCTGTAGATTCTTTGCTAGAATCCTGACAGGAAAACAATAATGTGGAAGCACCAAGTGCCACAAACATTAATTTAAATTTAGTCATAGTAGTCATATTTAATTTAGGCTAAAAATACATTTTTTTAAGCTTAATGAAAATTTAAGGCTGTGTTTTCAAATACTGTTGGTCCAATTCAGATTTTTGCTTAACTAATTCATCTACAAGTGCATTGGGTACCGCCAAAGAGAGTACAAAGTGTTTCACCTTCCAGTGGCCGGTCTCATCCAACACTACTACTCCTGAGCCCCTGCAAACTCCCATATGATCCGACTTCAGAACTTCATCGAACCAGGCCATTTGTTGATTCTCACTTAAGTAGACATTTCGGTTGACCGGCTCAAAAGTCCAGGCTTTTCCTGCATCAAAATAAGGTTTTGAAAAGGTTTTAAACTCCTTGTAACCCCAAACTTCAGTAGCGTCTGAACCAACAAACACCGCATCGGTGGCCATTAGCTCAAAATAAGTCTCGAAGTCTGCTTCTGCAGCAGCTTTATGCCAATTATCGATAGTTGTATTTATGTCTGCTTTTTGTGCATAACCTGAAGCGACAAATAATAACGAAAAAATAAAAATTAAAACTGTTTTCATAAGGGCTTAAGTTTAGTTTACATCTGGTTCATTAGCATTATCTTCCATGATAAATACTTCATTCAGCTGTATATTGAGGTTGTTGAAGTCCAGTTTCAATTTTGCACTCAAGTCTTCAATTTCTGAAGGATTGGGTTCAACCCGTTCAGAATTTTCTAAAAGCAATTTGGAATGTGTTTTAAGGGTTATAATTCGTGCACTGATCGCATTGGTCTCAAAAACCTCAGGCACCGTTTGTGATAAAGAATCTACAACACTTTCGATCGTTGGTGAATTGTTCACAACGTCCAAAATGGTATACCCATTTAAGCGTTCCACTTCAGAATTGAGGGCGATATACATCATCCATTCATCGGTTACCTTTTGAGTTCTTTCAGAGAGTTCGACAAGCCTTATGCTATCCAATTCGATTTCTTTCTGAAATTCAGCCGGGATTTCTGCTTTGTTTTCTTGAGCTTCGCCTTTCTTCCCATCCGAACAGGAAATGCCTGTGCACATAACTCCAAAAAAGAATAAGATGGGTACTATTGGTTTTAGTTTCATTCTCAATTATTTTCAACTCAAAAATAGAGGTTGAATCTTTAAGTTTTTCATAATTACGAATTTTTTATTCTCAGATGTATTTCAAAGCTTAAATTTGAAGAAAATTTAAAATATGCCATCTAAAATATTAATTGTTGGGGCCTGTGGCCAAATAGGTTCTGAACTCACCCTCGCTTTAAGAAGCATCCATGGAAATGATGCTGTGGTTGCTAGCGATATAAAAGCCTCTACTTCTCAACACCTTCAATCTGGTCCTTTCGAAATTTTGGATGCTACCAATTATGACGATTTTAAACGCATTGTCTCTCAGCATGATATTGATACAGTGTATATGATGGCTGCCATGCTAAGTGGTACTGCCGAAAAATTCCCAGAAAAAGGATGGGATCTCAATATGACGTCTTTGTTTAATGTTTTAAATCTGGGCAAGGAAAAATTGATAAGCAAGATATTTTGGCCATCTTCAATAGCTGTGTTTGGGCCAACCACACCCAAAGAACATACGCCCCAACAAACCATCATGGAGCCAAGTACGGTGTATGGGATTAGCAAGCAAGCAGGTGAACGCTGGTGCGCTTACTACCATAAACGCTATGGTGTCGACGTGAGAAGTATTCGCTATCCTGGTCTTATCAGTTATAAAACTCCTCCGGGGGGTGGAACTACCGACTATGCCATTGAAATTTTTCACGAGGCCTTAAAATCTAAATCTTATACTTCCTTTCTATCTGCTGAAACAGCATTACCAATGATGTATATGGAAGATGCGATACAAGCTACCATTTCCATCATGGATGCTCCTGCAGATCAGATTAAAATCAGGTCTTCATATAACCTGGCTGGTGTGAGTTTTACTCCAGAAGAGCTGAGTGCTGAGATCAAACGCCAAATTCCAGATTTTAAATTAAGCTATGACCCCGACTTCCGTCAGGCTATTGCTAATTCCTGGCCAGATAGTATTGATGATACTGAAGCCCGAACCGATTGGGGCTGGAAGCATGAATTCGACCTGGCCATGATTGTAAAGGCGATGCTGGAAGGTGTAAAGTCACTTGAAGAAGTTAAAGGCTAGATTAAAAGCTTAGAAAGTTTTAGCATAAAAAAAAAGCGCCTCAAAA
>CAZOAD010000053.1:0-17708 GCA_964577705.1 uncultured Mesohalobacter sp. | reverse complement strand
CTTAAAATGGTTGCTATTAATACTCCTCTAGCTCGGTAATCCTGTTTTTTTTTGATGAATACAAAAAAGGGTAAGAAGTTTAGAATTGCTCCCAAAGCAATGATACTGCCTAGAACGCCTTCTTCTGAGGCTCGTCCCAGAACCGTTTCAAACTCCTTTTGCATCACTAAACTGATGTACAAAAACATGCCAGCAAGATTGGCGGCGATACCAATTAAAAAACCAATTGCTATTTCTTTTTTAATCATTTATCGTCCAAGATTTGAGATCTTTAATGAATTCATGTGCAGTCAGGTCAAATTTGACGGGGACTATAGACACATAATTAGCTTCTAAAGCTTCTACATCTGTATCCTGTCCTTCATCCTGATTTATAAATTCGCCAGAAAGCCAATAATAATCTCTTCCCTGTGGACTCTGGCGCTTGTCAAATTGTTCCTCCCAGCGCGCATTAGCTTGCCTGCAGACTTTCACTCCTTTAAGTTTTTCATCGCTTACCTTAGGAAAATTTACATTTAGAACGACACCTTTAGGCAGTCCATTTTTGATAACGTTTTCTGTAATGCGTTTGACATATTTTGTAGTATGGTCAAAATTAGCTTCCATAGAATAGTCCAATAAAGAAAATCCGATGGCAGGTATACCTTCCACGCCAGCTTCTACTGCGGCGCTCATGGTTCCGGAATAAATCACATTGATCGAGGAGTTAGAACCATGGTTGATACCACTAACGCATAAATCTGGTTTTCGCTTTAAAATTTCCTGAGCACCAATCTTTACACAATCAGCTGGTGTGCCGGAGCAAGAAAATTCTTTGATTTGAGAATATTTATCTATGGTGACAGGGTCGCAATAAAGATTATCACTTATCGTGATCGCATGCCCCATTCCGCTTTGAGGTCTGTCTGGAGCCACGACAACAACTTCTCCAATAGTGTGCATGATCTTGATGAGGTGTCTAATTCCAGGAGCGGTAATCCCATCGTCATTGGTGACTAGAATTAAGGGTTTTTCTTCTTTTTGCATTGTTCAATTTTTAGGAGAGCTAAAATAAACATTTCAAAAACTTAAACGGCCATGAATCACGTTTAACAAATTATTAGCTAGCATTAAAACATGTGGTATAGTTTTTACTGTAAATTGAAAAATATTACATTAGTTTTGATTTAATGAACTCTGATACAATGAAACGATACAATTTAAAAAATAATCTGGTTATTTTATTTTTAGTAACCCTCTTTTCGGTGGCGTCTTGCAGCTTTACTACTAAAGAGTTTGACGAAGATTCTGAAAAAGATCAAGTTCTTATCGAACTTATTACTTATGTGATTGAACAGGGTCATTTTGACATGAGAGCTATAGATGATGATTTTTCTACAGCCGTTTTTAAAGACTATATCAAAGGTATAGACCCGATCAAAAGACATTTTCTGAAAAGTGACTTCGAAGAATTTCAGGCATTTGAGACCCAAATTGATGATCAAATCAAAAATAAAAATTTGGTATTCTTCAATTTGTCTGTTGAACGTTACAAAGAACGTATGGAGGAGGCTAAAGGGTTTTATGCTGAATTACTAGAACAGCCTTTTGATTTTAGTGAACAAGAAACTATCAATACCGATTATGACCAGACAGATTATGCAAAAAATAAAAAGGAATTGAAAGAAAGATGGAGACAGCAATTCAAATTTTCTACACTTTCCACCTATTATGATTTAAAAGAAGAACAAGAACAGAAGATTAAAGACGGTGAGTCGGTTGACAAGAAAACGGATGAAGAATTGGAAGTTGAAGCCAGAGAGCTCACCAGAGAATCTATCGAGAATTATTTTGAAACCATGTCAGACTTAGAACGGGAAGATTGGTTTAATTTATATATCAACTCAATTGTTAGCCAATTCGATCCTCATACCAATTATTTTGCTCCGCAAGATAAAGACAGATTTGATATTTCTATGTCAGGAAAGTTAGAAGGCATAGGAGCAAGGCTTCAGAAGCAAAGAGATAATGTCAAAATTGTTGAGGTTATTTCTGGTGGACCAGCCTGGACCAACGGAGAATTGGAAGTGGGTGATCTTATTCAAAAAGTAAGACAGGAAGACGAAGAAGAATCGGTTGATATTCGCGGAATGCGCTTAGACGATGCTGTAGATCTTATAAAAGGACCTAAAGGAACTCAAGTAATTCTTACGGTTAAAAAAGTAGATGGAAGTACTCAGACCATTAGCATCATAAGAGATGTTGTAGAAATTGAAGAGACTTATGCCAAATCTTCAACTGTAGAAAGAAATGGCAATCTTTTCGGAGTAATTAACCTTCCAAAGTTCTATTTCGATATGCAGAATTACAACGAGAGAAATGCTGCATCAGATATCAAGAAAGAACTGGAAAGACTTAATGAGATAGGAGCAGAGGGTCTTGTAATTGACCTTAGAAATAACGGAGGAGGATCCTTGTCCACTGTTGTCGATATTTCAGGATTTTTTATTGAAAAAGGACCAGTTGTCCAAGTGAGAGATGCTCAAAATAACACTGAGGTATTAAAAGATACAGATTCCAATGTGGTTTGGGATAAACCACTTGTCATCCTTGTGAACGAGCTATCTGCTTCAGCTTCAGAAATACTTGCAGCGGCTATGCAAGACTATGAAAGAGCCGTTGTGATAGGTAGTAAACAAACCTATGGAAAGGGTACTGTTCAAAATGTGGTAGACCTCAACCGCTGGATGAGAAATAACACTACTTTTGGAGATATGGGTGCCTTAAAAATTACAACTCAGAAATTCTACAGAATTAATGGAGGTTCAACTCAACTTAAGGGAGTGCAGAGTGATGTAGCCGTCCCAGATCGTTATTCTTATATCGATATTGGTGAAAGAGATTATGAAAATCCAATGCCATGGGATAAGATTGCTCCTGCAAATTATAATGTTTGGAATGGGTATTCTAATCTAAGTGAGGTGATTGCTAATAGTAAAGAACGGCTTACCAACAATGAGCAAATCCAATTGATAGATGAAAATGCTAAATGGATCAAAACTCAAAGAGACCAAAGTGTATACAGTTTGAATTATGAAGAGTATACTGAAGAAATGACCAAGGTTGAAAATATGGCCAAAAAGTTTGAAGGTGTCAATAAATTCAAAACAAATCTGACATACAGCTCATTGCCATATGAAGAAGCCTTGATGGCGAAAGATTCTTCACTAACTCAGAAGAGGCAGAGATGGCACGAAACTTTATCCAAAGATGTTTATGTAGAAGAAGCGATACAGGTACTTCAGGATTTGAAAGTGGATAGAAATTCTATCAAGCTTGCTGCTAGAAAAAATTAGAATAGTGCAAACTCAAAACATTTGAAAGAACATACTTCTTTACAAAGTTTAGCGCTCCAAAAGTTTAAAAAAAACCTTTGGGGCGTTTTAAGTTTCTGGTATATCCTGCTCTGTTTATTCGTAGGGGTCTTTGCTTATTTCCTGGCTCCAGATGATTCGGCCAATGCAAATTCTATGTCGCTGAGCATACACTCTAAACCCCCGGGGTTTTCAGTTCAGGTCATCGAGTTGCCTCATCCAAATAAAGGTGAGCAATCCTGGCTTTCAAAATCATTTTTTGGGGATGAATATCCCAACGAACTTAGACCAATAGAATCCTATAGAAAAGAAAACGGGAAACTCTTTTATCTCGATTATGGAGTGGAAGATTCAGATTTGGAAAATGAAATAGAGTTAAGCGAGTTTAATTCTGATTTTGTTTCAGAACATATTTATAAAAAGACCTACTGGCTGGGAACCGATAAATATGGGCGTGACTTGTTGAGTAGAATGCTAATCGGCTTGCGTATTTCTTTTTCGGTAGGATTTATTTCCGTTTTCATTTCATTAGTACTCGGTATATTTTTAGGTTCTGTTTCTGGCTATTATGGAGGTAAAATAGATGCAGCGGTGATGTGGCTTATCAATGTCACCTGGTCTATTCCAACACTGCTTTTGGTAATAGCTATCACTCTAGCCCTTGGCAAGGGCTTCTGGCAGGTATTTATCGCTGTGGGATTAACAATGTGGGTAGAAGTAGCCCGAGTGGTAAGGGGTCAGGTGATGAGCGTGAAATCTTCACAATTTGTTACCGCAGCAAGGGCTTTAGGGTTTAAAAATCAGAGAATCATCATCAAACATATCTTACCCAATGTGCTCGCTCCAGTTATAGTGATTTCTGCAGCTAATTTTGCAGCCGCCATTTTGATAGAAAGTGGACTGAGCTTTTTAGGAATTGGTGCACAGCCGCCAACTCCAAGCTGGGGTGCAATGATAAAAGATCATTACAGCTATATCATTTTAGGAAAAGCTTACTTAGCAATCATCCCCGGACTTGGAATCATGAGTTTAGTGATGGCATTTATGCTGATGGGAAATGCCTTAAGAGATGCTTTGGATGTGAAATCTTAAACAATATTAAAAGATATAAGACACTTTAGACCTCACAGGTTTCTAAAACCTGTGAGGTCTAAAGTGTAGGTCTTGTAATAATTAATCTAGTATAAAAGCTTCAGTAGGAATTCTAAACCAAGCTGGATAGTTAAGATCACGCAAAACCTAAAGAAATGTATCTTAAAGCATGAAGGTATCTAGTGGAAAATTCGACCTAAATTAACCAGAGACATAACTTTAATCAATCGAATTAGGTCTAATCATTTAGCTTCAAAACTGCCATAAATGCTTCCTGAGGAATTTCTACATTTCCTACTTGTCGCATACGTTTTTTTCCCTTTTTCTGTTTTTCCAGAAGTTTACGTTTCCTGGAAATATCACCACCATAACACTTGGCTGTCACATCTTTTCTAAGGGCTTTCACGGTTTCTCTTGCGATTATTTTTGCACCAATCGCCGCCTGAATAGGAATATCAAACTGTTGTCTCGGAATGAGTTCCTTCAGTTTTTCACAGATTTTCTTACCAATATCGTAAGCATTATCTATGTGAAGCAATGCTGAAAGGGCATCCACTGTATTTCCATTAAGCAAGACATCTACCTTGACCAATTTAGATTTTCTCATACCTATTGGTGAATAATCAAAAGATGCATAACCTTTAGATACGGTTTTTAATCGATCGTAAAAATCAAAAACAATTTCAGCAAGAGGCATATCGAAACTCAATTCAACACGGTCTTGAGTCAAATAGGTCTGATTGGTGATTTGTCCACGTTTTTCGATGCAAAGTGACATGACGGGACCTACGAAATCAGACTTGGTGATGATACTTGCTTTGATGAAAGGTTCTTCCACACGGTCCAAATAGGTAGGTTCGGGTAAATCTGTAGGATTACTTACTATGATTGGTTTTTCTTTGTCTTTTAAAGTGTAGGCGTTGTAAGATACGTTGGGAACTGTGGTGATAACCGTCATATCGAACTCACGTTCCAAACGTTCCTGAATGATCTCCAGATGAAGCATTCCTAAGAACCCACATCTAAAACCAAAACCAAGCGCCGCAGAACTTTCAGGCACAAATACCAAGGAGGCATCATTGAGCTGAAGCTTTTCCATCGCCGTTCTTAAATCTTCATACTCATCGGTTTCTACTGGGTAAATACCTGCAAATACCATTGGTTTTACATCTTCAAAACCAGCGACAGCATTTTTGGTAGGATTCTCAGCATCGGTTATGGTATCCCCAACTTTTACTTCTTTTGCATTTTTAATACCGGTGATGAGGTAGCCTACATCTCCAGCCTTTATTTCTTTTTTTGGAAACTGAACCAATTTCAGGGTTCCGACTTCGTCTGCAGAATAATTTTTATCTGTTGCTACAAATTTTATGTTTTGGCCTTTTTTGATGCTGCCGTCAAAAACTCTAAAGTAAGTTTCAATTCCTCGAAATGGATTGTAAACCGAGTCGAATACCAAAGCTCGAAGTGGAGCTTCTGGATCGCCACTTGGGGCTGGTATGCGTTCTACAATGGCATTAAGAATTTCTTCAATTCCAATACCTTCTTTAGCACTAGCTCTTATTACATCTTCACGCTTACAGCCAATCAAATCTACGATGTCATCGGTAACTTCATCCGGATTGGCACTCGGAAGGTCAACTTTGTTGAGAACGGGGATGATTTCCAAATCATTCTCAAGGGCCAGATATAAATTCGAAATGGTTTGTGCTTGGATGCTTTGGGCTGCATCTACAATTAAAAGGGCGCCTTCGCAAGCAGCTATAGATCTGGAAACCTCGTAGGAAAAATCAACGTGTCCAGGCGTATCGATAAGGTTAAAGACATAATCTTCCCCTTTATAATCATAAACCATTTGGATGGCGTGACTTTTTATAGTGATGCCGCGTTCGCGTTCCAAATCCATATTGTCCAAAAGCTGTTCTTTGCGTTCACGTTCGGTCACAGATTTTGTAAAATCCAATAAACGATCGGCAAGCGTGCTTTTACCATGGTCAATATGAGCAATGATGCAAAAATTTCGAATGTTCTTCATAGTCCGTTTTCCTATCTCTCCAGCCAAAGATGACTTTAGAATTTAATGCAGCAAATATACAGGAATTGTTTGGCTTAGCAGGCCTATCTGTAGCACTGTTAAAAGCTTTATGTGATTTGTTTATAATTCCCTAATTTTGCAATAAAAAAGTGTGGCTAAGATAGATAACATAGACCTGGGTGAATTCCCACTTCTTCTTGCTCCTATGGAAGATGTAAGCGATCCTCCATTTCGCGCGTTATGCAAAGAATATGGTGCAGATATGGTATACACCGAATTCATTTCTTCGGAAGGATTGATACGCGACGCCGCCAAAAGCGTAATGAAGCTGGATATTTATGAAAAAGAGCGTCCAGTAGGTATCCAGATTTTTGGTGCCAATTTAGATTCTATGTTAAGGTCGGTTGAAATTGTAGAGAAAACCAAGCCCGATGTTATCGATATCAATTTTGGTTGTCCTGTAAAGAAAGTCGTTTCTAAAGGGGCAGGAGCAGGCATACTCAAGGATGTTGACCTCATGGTGAAACTCACCGAAGCTATGGTAAAGAGTACCAATCTACCTATTACAGTAAAAACAAGATTGGGTTGGGATCACGATTCTATAAAGATTTATGAAGTTGCGGAACGTCTCCAGGATGTGGGGTGTAAAGCGATTTCCATCCATGGTCGTACCCGAGCGCAAATGTATAAAGGTGAAGCAGACTGGAAGCCTATTGCCGAAGTGAAAAATAATCCTAGAATGCACATTCCTGTTTTTGGAAATGGGGATGTAGATAGCCCAGAAAAAGCGGTGCTTATGAGAGATCAATACGGCTTGGATGGTGCGATGATAGGAAGAGCGAGTATTGGATCCCCCTGGTTTTTCAAAGCGGTGAAGCATTATTTTGAAACTGGAACACATTGTGAGCCCCCATCTCTTGTAGAGCGAGTAGATATTGCCAGAAGGCATCTTCAAATGTCGATCGACTGGAAAGGTGAGAAGTTAGGTGTTTTTGAAACCCGGAGACATTATACCAATTACTTCAAAGGTATTCCGCATTTTAAAGAATACCGCATGAAAATGGTAACTTCCGATCATGCTGAGGATGTATTCGCTACCTTTGATGAGGTAGAGGAAAAGTTTGCAGATTATCAATTTGCGGAGTAAGTTTTACTTTTTTTGATTTTGATACCGTTCACTTAATTCTTGAAAAATGAAAGTATTTGGTTTAGCTGTATTCATGGTGGTGCTTGGGTTCTCGATACAAGCTCAAAGTTTTGATGATAAAGTCCATCAAACTTTGAAAAGTTATCTAACTGATTTTCCAAATCAGACCCAATTTTCAGTGGCGGTCATCAATGGAGACCAAACTCATTTTTATGGGCAGGTAAAAGTCACAGATTCAGTCGATAGAATAGATAATCATAATTCGGTGTTTCAGATAGGTTCTGTGAGCAAGGTGTTTACTTCTACTCTCTTAGCAAAATTAGTAGTTGAGAAGAAGGTTAAGCTCACAGACACATTACAAAAGTTTTTTAAATTTCCATTAAAGTCAAATGCTATCACACTAGAGAAACTCTCGAATCATACTTCGGGGTTGCCAAGACTTCCAACCAACTTCAATTTAGCAACTGCGAATCTCGAAAATCCTTATCAATCCTATGCAGAGGCAGATTTAAAATACTACTTGACAACAGAGATGAAGGCGTCAGAAAGCGGAGAATCTTCTTACCAATACTCCAATCTTGGAGCAGCAATTCTAGCTAAAGCCCTAGAAAACGCAACTGCTAAAACCTATTCTGATTTACTTTCAGAAGAACTATTTCAGCCACTAGAGATGCATCAGTCGACTTTGTTGAGTAAAACTTTTGATAAAAATTTAGTTCAAGGCTTAAATCCTGGAGGTAGTCCTACACCAGCATGGGACATGGGCGTATTTGAAGGTGCAGGAGAAATTCTTTCTACTGTCGAGGACTTATCAAAATTTATTAAAGCTCATTTTGCTAATGATGAGGGTGTATTTTCATTGACTACTTTACCTACTTTCTTGGTGAATGAAAATTTGCGAATTGGCCTGGGTTGGCATATCCTACAAGATAAAGAAGGTCACGATCTGTTTTGGCATAATGGAGGTACCGGAGGGTATTCGGCTTCAATTTATATGGTACCTGAAACTCAGAATGCCGTTATCATTTTGTCAAATGTATCAGGTTTTCATCCAAAGACTTCGAGTGTTGATGAGTTAGGCTATAAGCTCTTAACTATATTTTGAACTTATTTATATAATGGTTTTTCTAAAAAATCCGATTCATAAATATATCTACTGAACCTTAATTATTTTATTTTTAAAATTAAATAATTGAATTATATTGCGTTATTAATTTACCAGTCCATTTTGATTTGGAACCGCTTCATCCTAATGAACAACATCTCAAAATCAAAACCTCATGATTCGTAATTATTACAATGAAAAATGGAAGGACATTGTATTCGATAGCAAGATTGCTTTACACGAGAAGTACAAGATTTCCAACTATGGAAGAATCCTCAATTGTAAAGGCAAAGAAGAAGTTCTTGTAAAAGAATCTTTCATCAATGGCTATCAGACTCTGCCTTTAAAACAAGAAGTAAATAAAAAGTCTACGAGTAGATATGTCCATAAGCTAGTTGCTGAGCATTTCTTAGAAAAAGGGGATGGAATCTATGTCATTCACTTAGATTACAATAAACTGGACAACAGAGTTGAAAATCTAAAGTGGGCTACTAAGAAAGAAAAAGAGGAGCATCAATTTAGTAATCCTGAGCATATAAACCGACCTAGAAGACGTACCTACTCCAAGCTGACAGAAGCACAAGTTAAAATCATTAAACGAAAAATTCACGATCCTAATCGCCGTACTCGTATGAAAATGATCGCCAAGCAGTTTGGTATTTCAGAAATGCAGCTGTACAGAATTAAAAGCGGAGAAAACTGGAGCTCAGTAACAGACTATTAATCTACTTGAAGTCAAATTCGATCCAAACGGGAATGTGATCTGATATTTTTCTGGCTGATTTTAGATCAGGGAATGCATCATAAAAGTGGTTCACTCCGCTTTTAGAAATTGAAAACACCTTGGTATCAACAAATAGATTGTCATATTCTGATGCCAGGCATACACCTGCTTTGCATTTCATTTTAAGGCTGGTTTTTTGATTCACTAATGCTGGTTCAAATCCTTTGGACTTTAATGGGTTAAAAACTGTGTGAGATTGCGGTAAATTGAAATCCCCGAGAAAAATAAAGTGCTCCTCAGGATATAAGTTTGGATACAATTTTAAATATTTTAGCTCTCTTTCGGGTTGCTTAGACTTCGGAACAGCATGAATATTTACAAGGGTGAATGTTTTGTCCTGATAGGCAAATTTTATAAAATAAGGTTCGCGTTCAAAATCTTCTATGCAATCTATATCAAGCCAGGCGTTTCTATTCAGCTTCACCCGGCTAGGTTTCCATAAGTATGCATAGCGTTCTGAGCTGTAGACTCCACCTTGTGTTGGCTTGCTCACTACGTAGTCCCATTTGGAACCGGTTCTGTTCAATTCGTCTGCAAGCCTAGCAACCGACTGTGCGCCTCCATTACCAGCAACAACCTCTTGTATGGCTACCACATCGTAATCTTTTAAGGTTTTGGCTATAAAGAGAATTTCAGAATCTGATTTTGAATTCCCGAGATGCCTTATGTTCCAGGAGCTTAATTTGACTTGAGCCAGACTTAAGTTAAAACTCAATAAACAAAACAGAGAAACAAATAACCTCATTGGAGTCATATATGTAAATAGAATTAAATACTTGCTAAAAGTAGAGACTTTCCTATAATCCACAGTACACTTAGGCTCTCAATTTCTCATTTTTTCTGAAGTTTAATGCAATGTATAGTTGAAAGTATACGGTTTATGATTCAATAAAAAAACCCAGCCTTTTTTCAAAAAGCTGGGTTTTACCTATGGTTAATTTGTCTTACATCTGGACTTCTTCCAGTTGTTCTTCCTCTTTGGTTTCGTAATTAAAAAGGTAATCAACGTCCAGTTCTTTGACCTCTCCGAGTTTGCCTAGGGCCTCAAAATCTAAATCATTTCTGTTACCAATGACCATCACATTATAGTCCTGACCTTTAATATTTTCATTAAAAAAACTTGTCAGGTCATCGAATGTCATGTTTTCAATGGTTTTATACATTTCCTCTCTATAATCATTTGTAATTCCTCTTTTCTTTAAATTTTCATAGGTCCAAAAAATGTCAGATTTTGTGATGCGTTCTGCAGCAATTTTCTTCAATGTCGCTTCTTTGGCTTGGTTAAACTGTTCCTGTGCTTCTGGCATGTTGTTCATCAATTCCATAATCGCATCTACAGCTTGCTCTAGTTTGTTGGCCTGTGTGCCTACATAGGCCATGGTATAATCCGGATTTCCCAGTTCTGAAGCCATGCTATAGCTTGCAAATGCAGAATAGGCTAAAGACTTAGATTCTCTTATCTCTTGAAAAATAATTGAGGATAGCCCGCTACCAAAATAGGTATTAAACAATCTGGCAGCAGCCATTTTTTCAGCGTCAAATTCATCGCCTTTAGAAAGAAGAAGAATTTCGCTTTGCACCATGTCATAGTTTACAAAATAGACATTCCCGCCTGTTTCTAAGGCCTGGTATTCTGTTTTTTCAGGGTAGTCCTTTAGATTTTCCGGGACTTTATGGTGTTGGTCTAAAGAGGCCACAGCGGCATCCACATCGTTGCCGTAATAGAATATACGTTGTTTGTAAGAACGCATTTCTTTTATTTTATCGACCAATTCAGTTGGTGTAATGGCTTTTAATTCGTCTTCAGAATAGATATTTCTTAATCTGGAATCTTCTCCATACTGTGCATAGCTCATCATCCCATTATAAAAGATATTTCCTTTTTGAGTTTTCCCATCCTGTCTTTGCTTCAGAATACTTTCTACGTATTTATCGTAAGCGTCTTGGTTGGGTTGAGCATTGTCCCATAGCTCTTCTAGTAAAGCTAAACCAGCATCAAGGTTTTCTTTCAATCCAGAAATGCCAATATAGGTTTTATCATTTGATGAATAAACGTTATAGCTAATTCCTATTTTATAAAACTCTTGTTTTAGTTCTTCTGGAGTGTATTTGTCGGTACCTAAATAATCTAAATAGCCAGCTGCCAGAGACACCATTCGGTCGTGATCTTGACCCATATCAAAAATGATATTCAAATTGAAGATATCGTTGTTAGGATTTTTAATATGCGAGACCTTAATATTGTTTTTGGTTTCGGTAGACTTAATCGCCGTTTTATAGTCGATATATTGTGGCTCTAAATCTGGAGATTCTAAAGTGTTGAAGGCTTTCAAAAAATCAGATTCTTTATCTCGATTCAGTTCTATAGGTGTAATGCCGGGATTTTCCACTTTCACTATCGAGGTGTCTTCTCCTTTCAATTTATGAACTTCGACATAATTGTCTCCATAAAATTTGTTGGCAAAGTTCACGATATCTTCCTTAGTAATCTCTTTCATTTTGTCGAGCATTTCCAGTCTGCTATTCCAGTCCTGAAATCCAATAAAGGCTTCTAGGTAAGCGTAAGCTGTAGATGAGGCATCTTCATACTGTCTAATCTGGGACAATCTTAAGTCATTAACAACGGCGTCTAGCAGCCAATCTTCAAACTCTCCTTGTTTAATTTTTTCTACTTGCGCAAGGAGTAGGTCTCTCACTTCATCCAGGCTTTGACCCTCTTTTGGCGTACCGTAAAGCAGATGGAAGCCATAATCATTATCAAAATTGGTAAAAGAGGAAGCGTTTTGAACTTCTTGCTTTTGATTTAAATTTAAGTCGATTAATCCCGCTTGAGAGTTGGCCAACATATAGTCTATAAGTGTGACGATGACTTCTTGCTCAGAGCCTTTTCCTTCCGATCTAAAAGCTACATAGACAGATTCTGAGGTTGGTCCGTAGACTTCTT
Organism: uncultured Mesohalobacter sp.; assembly: GCA_964577705.1. GTDB lineage: Bacteria > Bacteroidota > Bacteroidia > Flavobacteriales > Flavobacteriaceae > Psychroflexus. Next base: position 5,248 of record CAZOAD010000053.1, on the reverse strand, counting down.
TTTTGATAGGTGAGGTGATGGAATCCAATTTAGGAAAACTAGGATGAGTTACTTCCTTTCTTTCATACCCACCAAAAGAAGCGTTTACCTTTTGGATGGTAGCCTCGTAATCAAGATCACCTACGAGAATCACCGCCATATTGTTGGGAACATAATACTTATCAAAATAAGCATTGATAGCTTCCATAGAGGGGTTCTTCAGATGTTCAGATATTCCTATGGTAGATTGTGTTCCGTATGGATGAGTAGGAAACAGGCCTTCCAGTGTAGCAAAGTATTGTTTTCTGCCATCACTATCTTGACCTCTGTTGAATTCTTCATACACTGCTTCCAATTCAGTGTGAAATAAACGCAGCACTAATTTGCTAAAACGCTCGCTTTCTACCTCTAGCCATTTATCCAATTCATTAGACGGTATTTTGTTCACATAAACCGTTTGCTCGTTTGAGGTGAAAGCATTGGTGCCTTCAGCGCCAAGAGAGTTGACCATTTTATCATATTCATTGGCGATTGCCAATTTTGAAGCTTCAAAGGAGACAGAATCAATTTGTGAGTAGAGTTCTTTTTTCTTTTCAGGATCTTGTTCTTTTTTGTGAGCTTCATACAAGTTTGATATGTCTGCAATCATTTTGGATTCAGCTTCATAATCTGAAGTACCAATCTCATCGGTACCTTTAAAGACCATGTGTTCCAGGTAGTGCGCTAGGCCAGTATTATCGGCAGGGTCGTAAGTAGATCCAGCTCTCACCGCAATTAAGGTTTGTATTTTGGGGTCTTCTTCGTTTTTACCAAGATAGACTTTTAGACCATTATCTAAGGTGTATAGCCTTAAGCCAGATGGGTCATTTTCTGTGGTTTCATAAGTGAATCCGTTGGCATCAGTTTGGGTGTTGATGGCATAGTCTTTTTCTGTTGAATCTTGAGAGCAGCTGGCTAAGAAGGCAAGGCTCAAAAGGAGTACATAGGACTTAATTAATTTCATAATTTTTTGGTTATAATTAATTCGATAAATATAGATTCAATTTTGTTAATAATTGTTTTTAGCTTATCTGTTTTTTCGATTTTTAACAACTTAGATCACTGAAATTGAGTGTGTAAGTTTTTTTGTCTTGAGCTTGAAAAGAAAATTTTTTGAATCGGGGATGAAATACAATATAGGCTAGCTTAAGAAATAAGCAAGAAACTGGTGTAAAGAAGAGGTAAATGCAATTTTTGATAATCGAAATAGGATCAACTTCTTACCAAGTTTTGGTTGCGCTTTCCTCTAATACTTCTCATAAATACAGAGGGATTGACCTCGTTTGAAAGGACTGACAGGTTCTGGTCCTGTATAAAACAAAAAAATCTTCCCTTTCGGAAAGATTTTTGTGGTCCCACTTGGACTCGAACCAAGGGCCACCTGATTATGAGTCAGGTGCTCTAACCAGCTGAGCTATGGGACCGGCACTAGTTATTCTGGACGGCAAAAATAAGTATAAGTTTATTATCAGCCAAAATAATTATGGATTTAAAATCAACTTCGGTCCTCGCATAATTCTACCAGGACTCCATGACTGCTTTTGGGATGCATAAAGACTATGGATTTGCCGTCTGCCCCAGCTTTGGGTTCGTCGCTAAGGAGCTGGAATCCTTCTTTTTGAAGCCTTTTCATTTCCGATAGGAGATCATCTACAAAAAAAGCGATGTGATGTATGCCTTCTTTTTGTTTACTTAAGTATTTACCAACAGGACTATCCTCTCGAGTAGCGCCTAGCAGTTCAATTTTGCTTTCTCCACATTCAAAAAAAACGGTTTTCACGCCTTCACGCTCCACAACTTCAGTTTTGTAGGGGGCAACATTGAGTAAGGTTTTATAGGTTTTTGTTGCCTTCTCTAAGTCATTGACAGCGATGCCGATATGTTCTATTTTTTTTATCATTGATGTGTGAATTTAAATTAAAGAGATGAAAGTTTACCTCACCTGCAAAACTAGCATTTATATAATTATTCTACCTTTGCAACATGGAATCAAATAGACAAAAGAAAATTGCTGGAATCCTTCAAAAAGATTTGGCTGAAGTCATCCAGCTTGAGCTAAAAGCTGCAGGAACTCAAAACCTGATCATTTCTGTGACTAAAGTGAGAGTAACCCCAGATTTACTTCAGGCTAAAGCACATTTAAGTATTTTTCCATCAGAAAAATCAGAACAAATTGTTGAGGAAATAAGAGCTTCAAAGTCCAAAATTAAGCATGAAGTCGCTCAAAGAACGAAAAATCAACTGCGCCGCATGCCCGAGCTTTCTTTTTTTAATGATGATTCTATTGAGTACATCAACGATTTGGAACAGGCCTTCAAGGGAAAAAATGACCCGATTAAAAATCCAGATCTACTAGACAAGCGTAAGAAAAATTGAATGTTTCGTTTTACATCGCAAAGCGCTATTTCTTTTCCAAAAGTTCAAATACAGCGATTAATATTATCACCTGGATTGCATCTATTGGTGTGATAGCAGGTGCTTTATCACTATTTGTAGTCTTATCCGCTTTCGCAGGATTAAAAGAATTCAGTCTTTCTTTTACCAATAAATTTGATCCTGACCTTAAGGTCTTACCTGCTTCGGGGAAATTTTTTGAGATAGATTCTTTGCAAAAAGCAAAGCTGCAGAATCATGAAGCTATTGCTATGTATTCTGAAGTGATTGAAGAGCGTGTTTTACTCAGCTTTAAATCCAAGAATACACCAGCTTTCATAAAAGGTGTGGACACGACCTTTCAATCCATAACTGATATTCAAAATGCGGTTTTTTTAGGCCAATGGTTGGAAGAGAACGCAAGCCATGTGGTTCTGGGGAATGACTTATCTCGTAAACTTTCTACTGGAGTTCGAGATTATTCTGGATTGTTAAGCCTATATGTGCCTAAGCCAGGCAAAGGTCAAATTCTTGATGTGAAAGATGCATTTAGGACTGGAAGCGGCACAGTGGTGGGTATTTATTCTATAAACGAAGAGTTAGACAAGAAATTTGCATTTACAGATATCGGATTTGCAAGAACTTTACTTCAACTCAAAAGTAATGAAGTTTCAGCTTTGGAAGTTAAAGTTTCTCCTTCAGCAGATTTAAGTTCAGTACGAAAAGAGTTGAAAACCATTTTCGATGAGCAAGTTGAGGTCAAAGATCGAATTCAATTGAATGACAGTCTATATAAGATGTTGAATACTGAAAATCTTGCCGTTTACTTAATTTTCACCTTAGTAATTATCATTGCTTTGTTCAATGTGATAGGTTCTATCATTATGGCAGTTTTGGAGAAAAAGCAAAATTCAAAGACCCTGTTGAATTTAGGACTCACCAAAGTGGAAATTCAGCGTATTTTTTTCTTCCAGGGGGGGTTAATGAGTATTGCCGGTGGGATTGTGGGTCTTTTATTAGGGATTCTTTTGGTTTTGACACAGCTTTATTTTGAGTGGATCATGATTACTCCTAGCCTAGCATATCCAGTAAAATTAGAATTCATCAATATTTTAATTGTTTTCATAACGATTTCAGGTCTTGGATTTGTAGCCTCCTATATTTCTTCACAAAGCGTCAAGCGTTCCCTTAATTAACTTTTGCTATGAGTTAGCTAATGCTGCTAAAACAAGGCGATTTGAGTTAAAATTTCGAACTAATTCTACACTATTTCATGGTATTAGCTTATAATTTTGCTTAAAATTATTAACCATGAATAAAATTACTTTAATAGGAATTGCTTCTTTCTTATTATTATCTTTAAACCTATATGCGCAAGCTTGCCTACCTAATTCTCCTTCTGACCCTACTGAAGGAGAATTTGGAAATAACGAATGGATCGCTTATGCTTATAATCATAGCAATTATGTCACTTCCAATTTTGATTTATCAAATTATAGAGGATATTACATAGACTCAGGTTATGGTAACAATGGAATAAGTTTTGATTCTTCTAATTCCTGGGGCATAAACTCTAACCCCAGTGCATCTTCAAATTACCAAGGCTGTGCCGTTACTAACGAAAATCATAATGTAAGATACATGCGAAAAGGATTTCCAGAGGGAAATTACGTCATTGATGTAGCTTCTCAGTCTGGCGCAGCTGGTCATGATGATGCTGCAGTTTTATTTATAGATGGTGTAGAGGTTTGGAACAACACGGGTTGTTGTGCTCCACGTTTGAATGTTTGGTCAGGGGCTTTAGGTGCTGATTCTGAAGTAGAATTTGTCTGGTCTGAAAGATCCGGAGGCTCCTACGGTAGATTGAGATTTTCTGAAACAACCCCACCTTCAGGAAATGAAGGTGATTTTGGTGACAATGAATGGCTTGTATCTGCTTATAATGGCACAAACTTTAATACTTTCAGTGGGATTTATTCACAAAGTGATTTAGATTTTGATAGCAGAGATCTATGGCCTGCAAATGGATCGCCCTCAGAATCCTCAAATTATAGTGGAGCTACAGTTAACGCTAATAATCACTCCTTTATTTATAGAAGAAGGGGCTTTCCTTGTGGCATATATCAATTGAATATTCCTGCTCATGATGATGATGTCGTTGTAGTTGTAGATGGTGAACAAGTTTTTTCTTCTCCATATGTTGGAGGGAACAGAATAAACGACATTTGGCAGGGCTACCTTGGTCCAAATTCTGAAATTGAATATAGTATTGTTGAGTTTGGAGGTCAATCCTATGGTAGTTTAGAATTTCAAGACATAACAGGTCCTAATCAATTGATTTGGACAGGAGATGTTAATACAGCGGTGACCAATACAGGTAACTGGTGTGGAGGGGTTCTGCCATCGAATAATGGAACTTCAAACATTTACATTCCTGAAAACGTATCAAACTTTCCAATTTCTAATTTAAACTTTTCAATCAATGACGTTTTTATTGAATCTGGAGCTTCTTTAACTCTGAATTCAGTTTTGCAATTAAATGGAGACTTAGCTAATGATGGTGAACTTAACTCAGAAAACGGATCTTTGGATTTTGTTGGATCAAGTAATCACATTATTTCAGGAAACGGTTTTGAAATAGAAAACCTTTCAATGGATAATAATGTTACTTTTAGTTTGAATCTTAACGAGGTCATAAGTCTTTCAGATATATTAACTGTTAATGGCGGAGCTCTAAACACAGGTGATAGGCTAAGTTTGACGTGTGATTTCACAACGGGTAAGACTGCACAGGTGGCACCGGTTTTGGGAACTATCTCTGGCCAGGTTACTGTAGAACAGTGCTACCCAGCGAGGA
>CAZOAD010000052.1:0-18040 GCA_964577705.1 uncultured Mesohalobacter sp. | reverse complement strand
TTAACTTCCAACATAGGGGTTTGGTATTGAAATTTTCAGCAAATTTAGTAATTCGCAAGGCTTACGCAATTATGTATAGAGTAAAAATAGTTTCTTTTATAAATAAATTACCTATCAATTGCTACAAAAAAGTCTTAACTACGTTCTGGACTTTAGACTTTGCCAAGTATTGAATGATTTTGAACATGTTTAATCTGTAACTTATTATCGTGGAAGGGTAATTAAAGTCGAATAGATTTATTCTTAGTGTGCATTAAACACGTTTTTTTGAATAAAATGAATCATCATATGCTAAATCATTTAATCGTAAAAAAGTGGAAAAATTAGTTTTTTGGAAATAAGATTCAATTCCTAAAAAAGGAGTTAAAGCTCGAATAAGGATTTCGGTACAGCATGAAACCCTATCCTATTGATGGCGGCTTCAACATCTTTTACAGCGACCTTACTGGAAGTATGAACCTTGAATTCTCTTGGAAATATATCTTCGTATATAATGACGTCCTTTATACCAGAGACTTTCAAAACAGCCTCTTTAATCCTTTTCATATCTTCACGTGCGGTAGCATTTGTTCCAAAAACTTTACCATGATTTCCAGGTATAATATTATCTGATAGCAGGCTCATTTCTTTAATATTTAAATTTTACTTAATAAATTATATCATCCTCTAGTTACAAAAGACCATTAAAACATTGTTTAACTAAATTATGAAATAGTAAAAGACAAAATCTCTACAAAGCATCATCTTAAGCCAATCTTAAGTTTAAGGTATTTACAATTAATTTTTATCAAAGATGATCTTCCTTGTAAACCAATCCAATTTCTTTTCTGATTTTATCTAAGGTTTCCATTAATTCCAGGGAGGCTTTAAGAGGCATTTCCGGACTTTGGGTTAAGCCTTTTTCTAAGCAGTCTTGAACATGTTCAATTTCGAATTGATAGCCGTTGGAAGGATAATTAAAGTTGATATGATCCACGCCAGAATTGGTTTTAATATGGAGTTGATCGGTTTCATGAAATCTGGAGCCAAATTCTACAATAGCCTTTTCAAAATAAACGGTTGCTTTGGAGGATGTATTTTTGGCAAAACTGGAAGACAATTCAGCAGTTGCTCCAGTGTTGTAGTTAAAGCCAATTTGGTTGGAGATATCAACGCCCGTTGAAGACAATTCGCAAGATGCTTCAATATGCTGCGGAACTCCCAAAAACTTTAGGGCTAAATAGACTGTATAAATACCGATATCCAGCAAAGCTCCACCGCCCAAATCTTTATTAAATAGGCGGTTTTCGCTATCAAATTCAGCTATGAAAGAAAAATCTGCTTCAACCTTTATACATTTACCGTAGGTGTTATCCAGATGAAGCTGCTCTACTTTCTTAAGATGAGGCATAAAATTGGTCCATAATCCTTCCATCAAGAACACTAACTTCTGCTTGGAAGCTACAATGACAGTTTTGAGTTGCGCTGCAGTTATTGCGATTGGTTTTTCGCACAAAACAGGCTTTCCATGTTCTAAGCACATCAAGGTATGTTCTACATGAAACACATGAGGCGTGGCAATATATATGATATCCACTTCAGGATCTCTGGCTAAAGCTTCATAATTACCATATGCTTTTCGAACCTTATGGTTAGCTGCAAAATCGTCGGCTTTCTCTTGTGCTCTGGATGCAACTGCATATAAATAAGCCCCATTTACATCTCCCAGATCTGAAGCAAACTTATGTGCAATTTTCCCTAACCCAATGATTCCCCAGTTGAACGTTTTAGCCATAAGTAGTCGATTTTTAATGAAATTAGAATATAATGCTCAGAAGCTAGCTATCAAAAGTAATTTTTAGTTTAACATTTGTTGATTTGTATACTTTGTGATTATATCTAAATTTGACAATATGAACAAGACAACAACTTATTATAACTATTATCCACTTCTAAACACCAGAATCGGTTAATGGTATAATTTATTTAATAAACCTAAATCCATCCCGATTCCTTTTGAGTCGGGATTTTTATTTTAAAAAAATAGCAGATGCAAGACATGTCTAAGTACACCAAAGAAGATTTATGGGTTTGGAACACTTTATTTACCAGACAACAGGATAACATACAAGGTAAGGCTTCTCAGGCTTATATCGATGCACTGGAACATATGTCGCCAGTTTTAAATGCAGATAAAATCCCAAGTTTTGATAAGATCAATACCTGGTTTGAAACAGAAACGAAATGGGAATTAAAAGTAGTCCCAGGACTTATTCCTGTAGAGGATTTTTTCCAGCTACTTGCTCAACGTAAGTTTTGCTCATCAACCTGGCTACGTTCAAAAGATAGCCTGGACTACCTTGAAGAGCCGGATATGTTTCATGACATCTATGGTCATGTGCCTTTACTAAGCAATCCTGTTTTCTCTGAATTTGTTCACGAATTTGGTAAATTGGGATGTCAATTTCTAGATGATTCCGAAAAACTGCTTCAACTTCAACGTCTGTATTGGTTCACTATCGAATTTGGTGTCATCCAGGAGCAAGGGAAAATACAATCCTATGGTGCCGGTATTTTATCTTCTTATGGAGAAACCAACCAAATACATGAGCAAAAAGCTAATTTTCTGGACTACTCTATTGAGGCGATCATTCACAAAGTTTTTCGCACAGACATAATGCAAGAGGATTATTACGTTATTGCTTCTTTTGAAATTCTGTTTGAGTCGCTCAAAAAACTCTCTAAGGTTTGGAAAAAAGAGCTTACTGAAGTTTAAATTTTGTTTTTTTATCTCAATTGCTGAATTAATGAACGAAACCTATTTTTTTTTCGTTTGTACTCATGTTCCTTACTTTTCATAAAGTCTAGTTATTACGCAACTTTTGATCAGTCTGTTAGAAATAATTTAGTTAAAATTGAATAATTCAATATTTATAGCAATATTTAGTAATATATTGCACCTTTAATGAAGTTTTGCTATTAGATGAAATTTAATTCGAAATTCTTTTTTAGAATCCTGTTATTTGCCACTTTGACTGTAATTATATCTTACAGCATGTTTCAAAACTTTGCGTTTAGTAATTTTGAAACTTACACAAAAGATACATCTAAGGTTATAGATCCAGCCCCAAATCCTTCCGTCCCCGATTATGCTTCTCTATTTTCTTCAGAATTAGAAATTTTGCAGGACCAAATTCAGAAAAGAGCTAAGAGAAACAGAATAAACGGTTCTGTTTTGATAGCCTACAAAGATCAAGTGCTATACAAAGAGGATTTCGGCTATAAAGATCCTACGAAAAAGACACCGATGGAACCAGGCTTGTCTTATCAACTGGCTTCTGTAAGTAAGCAATTTACAGCCGCTGCTATATTAAAATTACACGAAAACAAAATTATTGACATTGATCATCAGGTTTCTACTTACTTACCCAATTTTAAATTTGAGACCGTTACCATCAGAGATCTTTTAAAACACAGATCCGGATTATGGAACTATATGTATCTGACGGAACAATATTGGGAAAACGATGTTGCCCCAGATAATCTGGAAGTAGTCGATTTATTAAACCAACATGCTGCGAGATTAAATTTTCCCTCCGGAAGGTATTTTAGTTACAGTAATACTGGATATGTTGTTCTAGGCGCCATCGTTGAACAGATGACTAATCTTCAACTCGGTGAATATTTAAAAGAGGAATTTTTATTACCGCTTTGTCTAGATGAAACATTTGTAGAAAAAACTGAGCTAAATAAGTCGACTATATTGAATGGATATCAACCTTACCGTCGATCTTTTATAGAATTACCCGCTGGATTCCACAATAATGCTATCGGTGACAAAGGCATTTATGCATCACCAGAAGATCTGCACGTGTGGTTTCGTGATCTGAAAAATGGAAAAATCTTAAGTGAAGAAAGTGTTGATTTAATGTTTGGCAGAGACGAAAACGGTAAAAATAAACGCTACGGAATGGGTTTCCGACTTGAAAATAAACAAGGTGAACCTGTTATATTTCATAATGGACTTTGGGATGGCTTTAGAAATGGTTTGGAATATCATCCCAACCAAGATCTAGTTGTAATTGTAATGACACATACTCAAAACAAACAAAAGTATTACTTCCAGAACTACCTTGTAAAAAAAGCCAAGAATCTTATTAAAAGTGCAGAACAACGCATGGAACTCGAGAAAAGAGATCCTGAATTGATTTTGTAAAGATTACTTTCTCAGGCAATCTCTCTACTCCAAGATGACTTAGTTGTTTAGGCTAAAGATTCCAATACAAATTTTAAGGAAAATGAATCAGAGCATCTTTTCTCCTGTGATTTTCAATTGAATTGATTTTCATCTAATGTGATCCACGATGACATACCAAATGGATTCCGGATACGTAAATTTCTTAGCTTCAATTTTTCCTTCCCAAGGAACATCAACAGATGTACAAAAAACCTAAAGTTATAAAACAGCTTAAGGTCATTTTATATGCTTTTCAAAAAGCGCTGTCTATCATTCAAAATTTGCTTCAATGATTTCTTTAAAAACAGAAAGATGGAGCATCAACTCACATTTAGGTCTTAAATAAGCTGGACATTCTAAAATGAGATTCAACTTATAGTACTGATATTCAGATTATTAAAAATAATGGTACGGGCTTTGCTAATGCTATATTATAACCCAAAAAACCCAAGATCATGAAACAATTAATTTTTTTATTCGCAGGGTTTGTTTTTTTCAGTATGTCTGGATGGGCAAATCTATCAAGCTTCACAGCTAACACGAACACCGACATTTGGAATAGAAATGGGAATACATCATTTATTTTTATGGAAAATGGAATTGAGTTCTCTATTTTCAAAGATGGCCAATTTGATTTTTATTTACCCAATCATGGCCCTAGCATTAATGTAGGTGGTAGCATAGCTAATTTTAGTTTTAACACAGGCTTCGATTATAATCCATATGTGCAGTACGATAGCTATGGTGCTATTGTGCAAATAGAAAATACTCCTGTTTTCTATGATCATTATGGACGTGTACAACAAGTCGGAAATATATTCATCAACTACAACCGTCGAGGTTACGTAAATCGAATAGGTGGTTTGCAGTTGTACTATAGAGGTCCTAACCTTTGGAGACAAACAGGTTTTATAAATCTTTCACATAGAAACTTTGTATGGAGACCGTGGCATAGATATTATGCTCTACCAGCAGTTGAATTTTGTCTGATTAGTACTCAACCCTATAGACAATTCTACAGTCCTGTTAGATATATCTACTATAGACCTTACAGAAACAATAATCGTCATTTCGTTTTCAACAGGCAATCACCTCACTACATAAATAGGACTAATGCTAGCAGAAGTCAAAGGTATGCGCAGTCTCCTAGGAATAGAGCTGAAAGAGACTTAAGGTCTAATGTGCAAAGGCGTTTTGATAGACTTAATACTACAAGGAGGTCCAATCTAAGCAGAACGTCTGAAAGAAGAGCACCAAGTGTTTCGGAAAGAACCTCAATATCTCGTTCTGAAAGAGCCAATAGAACTCAAATTGAAAGATCAGATTCTAGAACAAGAAGCACATCTCAGAGAGTTCAGAATAGAAGTAGAAATGAAGTGGCTGGAAAAAAACCGAGAATAACAAGTTCTAATAGTCGAATGACTTCAAGAACTACGTCTAGAGAAAATGTCTTTGACAGAAGCAATAGAGTTAGTAATCAAAGAGCAAATCGAGTTAAAAACACAGCCCGACCTGCATCTGGAAGAACACCTGATCAGGTCAAGTCCACTACCGCTAAAAGAACAATATCTAGCCCTAGGAGAAATTCAAGTTCTAGAACTGTGAATAGTGGCAGAAGTTCAAGAAGTCAATGATAAACTATGTTTTTTGTTTTTGCCTCTTTTGAAATCTTTCAAAAGGGGCTTTTTTTTGATCCTATTTTAAAAGTATTTCTAAGAAGACATAAGTCCAATTTCAATTCACTCCAACTGGTAGTTTTCCCAGCCCCAGGAACGTTGTGGAGTTTCAGCAGGAGATTTTAAGTCGAATTCAATCGAATATTTCACCTCAGATCCTATCCTTCTCAGATTGTAACTAAATCGATTATCGTCTATGGTGATCCACCAAAGGTTAGTCGCCGTAGCCGGAAGTAGATCAACGGTTTCCTGATCTGCAGGAAACATAGCAAAACCATCGAAACCTGTATTTGGTGTAATCCCTCCGTACATAGTCACATCATCTTCGCTTCCGTCCTCTTTACGATGATCGTGTTTCAATTGAATGCCGTTGTTAGATTTAGTCAACACCCAAGTTCTAGATCGATTATCACCTACATTAAAAGGAATATAAATGGTGTCAGTTTTAACATCTAGGACATGCATGATTAGTTTTTTATCTTCGAAATCATTTCCACCCGGCGCTTCAAGAACTTCACCCTCGAAGGTTTTCCCCTTTAGACTAGCAATTTTGTCCCAAAAGGCCTGGTTGACTTTCTTTTTTGAATTGGATTCTGTTTCAACCTCAGGTGTAGCTGTTTCATTTTCTTTTTCTGAAGATTGGCAGCTGATTAAGCAAAATGCAACTAGAGCAATAATTGTATGTTTCATGATTTTTATTTCTTCTGAACGTTTACGATGAAAAAAGCCACTTTTAGTAAAAGTGGCTTTTAGATAAATTTAGGCTTTAAAATTTTAAGCTTCTGGGTTAAGAATTTTTTCAATGCGTTCCACACCATCTTCAAGATGGTATCTGGTCATTGTATCTCTTGTTCTATTGATAGCTCTTCGCATATCTCTTTGAAGCGTTTTCAGTTCTGCTCTTACCAGTGGTCTTATATCACTTGTTTCCACATCGATATTACTTCTGCTGATGTAGCGTCTGTAACGTGCAGGTACACTTGACTGTTCTTCAGTCATTAACTCGTGCATTCTGGATATGTAAACTCTTTGAAGATTTCTTCTTATTCTTGAGATTTCCTCGCCTCTTCTTAATTCGCTAAAAAGACCAGTTCTAAGATCTTCCATCATCTCAACAATGGTATAAGCATCCTCATTAACTTCTTCGTTTTCCATCATTCTAGCCATACGGCCAAAATCTAAAACATTATTTAAAGCTCTTTCTTGGTAGGATTTGATCTTCTCCAGGAATCCGTCAAATTGAATCTTGTTGAAAATCTCTTGATCAATCAACCATTCTGGAGTTTCAAAAAGCTCATTCTGTAAGAATTCCATAGCTCTTACTTGCTTATCTCTTGGTGCATGTGTATAAACTGCCCCAGCTTGTTCGTAAGTTTTATAATTTTCATAAACACCACCTATATTGGCTGCTACATGCCCCATATATCTGTTATATTGACCATACACCTGGTTGTAAAGATCATCAAGGTCTTCATAATTCTTACCGTCTTCTGCAGTCCATTCAATCAAGTTAGGAACGATTCGCTTTAAATTTTCGATTCCATATGCACTTGCTCTCATAGAATCATCTCCAAGATCCTCAGTTTGAGAACTTGGGTCAATAACTCCTCCAGATTGTTGTTTTCCAAATCTATAGACAGGGTCTCCAGCTTTCTCTAAGATCCACTCATCCAAAATTTGTTTCTCTTCTTCTGGTGTCTTATCCAAAATAGGCTTATAACCCCAGGCAATAGAATACTTATCGTATGGACCTACATTTGGCATCAAAGAAACATCACCGTCTCCAGGTTGAGCGATGTAGTTGAATCGTGCATAATCCATTATAGATGGTGCTGTACCATATTTCTTATTAAATTCAGGATCTCTCAAGTCTTCTACACTATATGCTACGCTACTACCCATGTTATGTGGTAATCCAAGAGTATGTCCAACTTCGTGAGACGATACAAAACGAATCAAACGTCCCATCACCTCATCTTTAAATTCTACACCTCTAGCTTCTGGATTGATAGCTGCAGTTTGAACAAAATACCAGTTGCGCAATAAAGTCATTACATTATGGTACCAGTTGATATCTGATTCCAAAATCTCACCAGATCGGGGATCACTCACGTGAGGTCCATTGGCGTTTGGTATTGGTGAAGCTAGGTATCTCACTACAGAGTATCTTACATCTTCCGGACTCCAGTCTGGATCTTCCTCCTTGGTTGGTGGATCCATCGCTATAATTGCATTTTTAAACCCTGCAGCTTCAAAAGCTACTTGCCAATCCTCAATACCTAGCTTGATGTATTTTCTCCATTTTTCTGGAGTTGCTCTGTCGATGTAATAGATGATTGGTTCCTTAGGCTCTACTAATTCGCCATTTTTGAATTTCTCCAAGTCTTCGTCTTTTACTTCTAAACGGTAACGGTCTAAGTAAGTTACAGTTTCAGATTTTTGATTATCTAACCCGTAATCGGTTTGACGACTAGTAAACCAGCCTACTCGTTGATCAAAATAACGCCTTCTCATTGGGACTTTAGGTAACAGCACCATTGAATTACTAAATTTCAATGAAACTGAACCTGTACTAGAATTGGATGGTGGTTCACCTGCATTGTAAGTTTTTACGTGTCTGATTTCGATATTTTCAGGATAGCTTCTTATAGTGTCTATATAAGAACGACTATCGTCGAGTCTGGAAATTTTGTAAGGCTTTCTTCGTCTACTTTGAAGGCCAATGGCTTCAACGTCCTTTTGAAATAAATCTGTGACATCAATCACAGTATTGTTATGTATAGAGTCTTTCTTGTAGGCTTTAACCTCAAATGAATACAGAATGGGTTCAAAATTAGAATTTACTACAGCCTCGTTAATAGGAAGCGAGTCTGCTGCGGCGATATCATAAGAAACGACTCTAAGGTAAACTTTGTCACCTTTTTTCTGCCAACGAAGAACCTGTTCATTTTGCTTTCCACCACCAAAACCAATGCCTTGCGCAGTCTGAGCGATACGCGTTACCATCAACATTTCTCTATTAAAAAGCGAGTCTGGAATTTCAAAGAAATAATCCTGGTCCACTTGATGAACTGTAAATAAACCTTCATCTGACTTGGCTTTGCTAGTAATAATTTTACTGTAAGGTTTTACTCCGTTTTTCGACTCGTTCTTGGAAGCTTTGGAAACTGATTTATCATCTTTTTTTCCTTGAAGAATGGAACATGACGACATCGAAACCATCATCCCCGCTACGAATGTGTAGTAAAATATTTTTTTCAACATAGTGAATTATCTTTTTAAACAATTGAGGATTTTCAATTGTAATTTAAAATAAGACCAAGAAAGAAGCGAATGGTTTAATCGTTAATAAAAAAAAGCTCTGTTTTCACAGAACTTTTTTTGTGTTCGCAATATTTAACTACTAATGCGGTAGTTTATTTCTTAATAAACCATAAATAAATGTACCTATAAGAGCGCCAAATATAACTATCGCTATTGAGCCAAATCCAGCACCAACGAGAACATACATAGGTCCAGGGCAAGCGCCAGCGAGTGCCCAGCCCAATCCAAACAATATGCCGCCAAACAGGTAACGTGGAACACTTTTTGCTTTGGGCTTTAACTCCATTTCCTGCCCTCCTAAAGCTTTGATTTTGTAGCGTTTTATAATTTGAGTTCCCACTACTCCTATTGCTAATGCAGAACCTATAATACCATACATATGAAAAGATCCAAACTCAAACATCTCGTAGATTCTAAACCAGGAGGCTGCTTCAGATTTGTACATAACAATACCAAAGAAAGTTCCTATTATTAAGTAAATTAATGTTTTCATAGGTTTAAAAGATTAATGGATATATAAAATTAATCATTATCAAACCTCCAATAAAAAAGCCTATCACGGCAATTAAGGAAGGTAACTGAAGATTGCTTAAACCAGAAATGGCATGACCAGAAGTACAGCCTCCTGCATATCTTGATCCAAATCCTACAAGAAAGCCACCAATCAATAAGACGGCGAGAATCTTGGGATCACTCAGGCTTTCAGTTCCAAAAATTTCAGTTGGCAGATAGGCATCTCCAGTACTAGTGATTCCATAAGTTTCTAGTTTTGTAGCAATTTCTGGATTGATATCGACTGTATTGTTTGAGAAGTAATTGGCAGAAAGAAATCCACCGATGATTGCTCCTAAAACGACGATAAGATTCCAGCGTTCCTTTTTCCAATCAAACCTGAAGAAATCAGATGCTTTTCCAGCTCCACCAATAGAACATGCGGTCCTGAGGTTGGAAGACATTCCAAACTGTTTACCTACAAAAAGCAGAGCAAACATAACTAGTGCAATAAGCGGCCCGGATACGTACCAGGGCCACGGATTCATTATCCATTCCATAGTTTAATTTTTATGCAAATTAAAGTCTTATTCTGAAGATGTAGTGTAACAATGGTTACTAATTGCTTTTCAAGGTTAAAATTGAATTAAGGCTACTTTTAAACGTTTGAAAAAGTCTAATTTTATTCAAAATTTATACGATGAAACTTACTTACGCGACACTAGCAATCTTCTTTACTTTTTCAATATCTACCTTGTCTGCTCAACAAGAGTATTTTGAATATGGATTTAAAGGAGGAGTTAATTTATCCAATTTTTCAGGAGACGTTCCATCCTCTGTAGAATCTAAGGCCTCTATGAATATAGGGATGTATGGCTTATATAAGATCCTCCCAAAATTGGGGATACAAGCCGAACTACTTTATTCAGAACAAGGGTTTACCAATGAGTTTAGTCGATTTGATTCCACGCTGAATGAGGATGTAGAAATTGACCAAGTCTTAAGAATGCAGTACATCAACCTTCCTGTACTGGCAAGTTATAATGTGATTGAAAATCTATGGCTCGAAGGCGGGATTCAAGTAGGCTATTTAGTTGACGCAGAATTAGAGGAAGAAAGAGTTACAGAAGGTCAGGCTGGCCAAGTCAACAGTGAAACCGAGACTATAGGAAGTAAAGACAATTATAAAGATTTAGATCTGGGGCTTGCAGGTGGATTACGTTACAAATTAAACAGAAATTTTATGATTCAGGCAAGATACACACAAAGTTTAAACGATATTGACGAAGCTACTCCTGGCGATCAGTTCAACAGCATTTGGAGTTTTTCTGTGGGTTATGTGTTTTGATTAATTTACAGTTAAATTCTGAGAGAATATGGTTAAAGCACCTATCGTAGTTCCTGTCAATTTTTGTCCCCAAATTTCGATATAATCTCCTGGAGACAGCATTACATTTCCCGTAATTGAAACACTGGAGACATTGGTTGTGTTGCTCACATAAAAAATAGAATTGGTTTCCTCTAGAGTCTCAGACCCATTTTTTCTAATAAAAAAAGCATAAAATGGATTACCAGTACTTGTCCCTCTCACCGATAAAGACGCATTAATAGAAAACCTCTTTTGTTGATTACCTATATATTCTAACCTGTTATTACCGACAGCTATAAACCTTAGTAAATTTGAAGACGTAGTAGTTCCTGTTAATTTGAATGGGGAACCTGTATTTAGAGAAGTTATTGTATAGCCAGTGTTCAAATCTCCTTCGTAGAAAATATTTCCAGAAGCGATATCATCGTATTCATCCTGAATCCCAGAAACTTGAACAAACCAATCTTTGGTAAAATTAAGGTTGATAGCTGCAGTAGTATATTTATTGATATAATTTGCAGAGGATCCCGAAAACACGGTGCCGTTAATCACACCTTGACTCACCGTAGGATTCGATGATACATCGATAGCAGTAGCATCTCCATTTGCGATTGAAAATCCACTTGCCTTTTGAATCAAGTCAAATTCACCTTCGAATTTTTCAAAAGTTCCTGAATTTCCTGCTTGCCAGGCTTGATTGTTGAGCAATAGATTATCGATATCAGAATAAACAACTCCATTGGAGTTTCCTACAAATTGAACGTTACTGGCAAAAACGAATCCTATTCCACTAACCGTTCCAACATTGGCCATATTAGCAATTATTGTGTTTTGAATAAAAAAAGAGGCTCCACTAGTTATAGAAAAGGCGTTGCTGCCTCCTGTAATGCTTATATTTCTTATGCTACCTCCAGAGCCTTCAAAAACGTTGCCTGAAGATTTGGTGAGTACATCTTCACTGGGATCTTCACCAGCAACATAAGCTCCATTTAAGACGATAGGGGTATCCAGAACAACAGTCCCGTTTAATTCATAATAGGTATTTGTCTCTAGCGTAATCCTTCCTCCGGAAGCTTCAGGAAAATCATCTTGACTTTTCACCAATACATAATTATCTCGTTCCAGACGTGATGAACTTAGACGCTCCCAGCGAGATTCTGAATCGTTATAAAAATAATACGTCTGCTGGTCTGTGTCAAAAACCGTTAAGCCATTGGCTGGCTCAGGAATGGCATTTCTTTGCGCAGTAGACATTCTAGGTAGTAAAACCCCCTCCGTCGTAGATTCTACATCCAGAATAGACGATTGTGATGGAGTTTCTGTTCCTATCCCTACCTGAGCTGAAGCAATTTGAAGTGACAATAAAACAAATAAGGTAAAATAAAAGCACTTAATCATAATACAAATACATTTTATTGTTGCGAATGTAGTAATTTTGCTTTATGGAAAAGGTTAGTCTACAGTTTATTTTTCTTTTTGTAACATGTCACATGTATTCTCAAGTCTTTATTGCTGATAACACGAAAATCAGCTTAAATAATGAGGTCGATATAGCCGTATCTGGTGATTTTATAAATGAAGGAACTGTATTGGGTTCAGGATTTCTAAAACTCATCGATAACACCTCTCAGACGATTTCAGGAGATGGTATCTTAGAAAATTTCAGTATTGATAAAAGTGGTGGACAAGCTGAAATCACTGAGGGAAATCAAGATGTTTTTAGGATTTTTGAAATTCATGGTGGAAATTTTTTACCGAATGCCAGGCTAACGCTGAAGAGTAACGATACGCTTACTGCCCAAATGGGAATTAATACTGGCGGCACTATCAACGGTGATATGGTCATTGAACGTTTCATTCCTAAATCCAATAGAGCACATCGCTATATTTCTTCACCCGTAACAACCTCAGAAAGTATCCTTCAAAATCTTCAGGAAGGACAACACAATACAGGAACCAATTATCCAACAGACAACATCGATACGCTATCAGGTTTTGGAACACACATCACAGGATCCAAAACTGGGGGAAATGGATTTGACGCTACATTAACTGGCAATCCTTCATTTTTTAGTTGGAATGCTGATCCACAATCCTGGTCTTCGATTGACAATACAGATACAAAAACCTTAGTTAAAGGTGAGAGTTTCTCTCTGTTGATCAGGGGCAGCCGTACCACAAGTCTCAATTCTAATACTGCCATAGGGCCAGAAACCACCTTAAGGCTAACAGGAAATCCAACTATTTTGAATTTTACAAAGGATGTTCCTTTAGAGACCGAAAACAGTTTTATCTTATTAGGAAATCCTTATCATGGAGCTATAGATGCTAACCTCTTCCTTAGTCGTAATACTGGGTTGAATCCAAATTTTATTTACGTTTTCGACCCCACAATGAACGGCCGTGGAAGTTACGCTACCGTAGAATTGCCTGCTGGAACTAATGGGCAAGGGTCTGTAGCAAATCAATTTATACAGCCATGGCAAGCCGTATTTGTAGAAGCTAATAATGCATCTCCACTTACATTAAATCTAAACTTTATTGAGGATGATAAAAGCATATCTGAGCCTCAAGTTGAAATCTTTAGTAGGTTAACCAGAATCGATCTGAAATTACAAAGCGAAAATAAAACTACAGATGCTGTAAGCCTGAAATTAAAACACGGAGCAAATTCAGAAGTAGATGAAAGAGATGCTAAAAAATTCTGGAATCTGGATGAAAACATGTCGATTTACTCTCAGAATAGTTACTTAAGTATTGAAGAAAGAGCTTTTCCTAAAGATCTTGATACCGTAATGATTCATACATTTCAAAAAAGAAAGGAGAATTATAAACTCCTTATTAAGAGCTCCAATTTGTCAGAAACCAAAGCTGTTCTTAAAGATTTCTATTTAGATAAAGCATACCCGTTAGACCCTAACCAGGATTTGGTTATTAATTATCAAGTAGCTGAAGGTGAACCAGAGTTCAGGTTTGGTCTTATCCTTGGAACCGAAACCCTATCAAACGACGAATTCTCTTCTGATAACTTTCAGGTCTACCCCAACCCAGCAAGAGATGTATTAACTATTGAGGCTACGAATGGTTCTTATGAAAAATTAAACTTTAAAATTTATTCACTTTTAGGACAAAAAGTAGCAGAAGCTGATTTTAAAAATTGGAGTAAGGTTTCAAATTATGATATCTCTTCATTTTCTGCAGGAGTTTACCTAATTGTGATCACAGACGGTGAAAATCTAAAAGAAACCGTCAAATTTATTAAAATTTAAGCCTGTTTCTTCTCCCCTAAAACCTTAAGATAATCTTCAATAGCCGCATAAATTTTGGCTAGTTGGGCTTCTGTAATGACATAGGGAGGTAAAATATAAATCGTCTTACCAAGAGGCCTTAAAAATATACCTTTACTCATAAAGTAGCGAAACATCTCATCTCGGGCATTTCCATAGCGCTCCATTTCAATATCCAAATCTAAAGCTAAGATTACCCCTATTTGTCGAACTTCTGCTATCAAATGATGCTTACGCATCTTATCGGCAAACATTTGATTGAGGCTCATTATGTTTTTTATAGACTCCTGGATATCTGGAGACTGCAACAATTCTAAACCTGCAATGGCAGCCGCACAGGCCAGTGGATTTCCCGTATAAGTGTGCCCATGGAAAAGTCCTTTGGAAACCTCATCTGCGTAAAATGCCTTATAAATTTTTTTGGTACAGCTTGTTATTCCCATGCCAACCATACCTGCGGATAAGGCTTTACTTAAGCACATCACATCTGGCTTTTCACTCAGATAATCTGAAGCAAAATGTTTTCCCGTTTTTCCAAAGCCTGTCATGACCTCATCAGCAATGCAAATGACGTCATTGGCTTTACAAATTTTTAAAATATCGTTAAGACCACTGCGGTCGTATGTTTGCATGGCTGCCGCTCCCTGAACCAGAGGCTCATAAATAAACCCAGCGATAGCATGTTCCTCAAGCATAAGTTTTAAGTGAGCAATAACGGCTGCATTATTGGTTCCGTCTGGCTTTGGAAGTCTTAGCACGTCGATAAAATGATCTTCAAATGCACCGTTATAAACAGATAATCCCGAAACAGACATGGCCCCAAAAGTATCACCGTGAAATCCATCTTCCAGTGCCAGCATCACTTTTTTATCATTTCCAAGATTGTAATGATATTGTAAAGCCATTTTAATACCGATTTCCGTAGCTGTAGAGCCATTATCGTTAAAAAAAAGCTTGTCTTGATTTTTTGGTAAAATTTCCATTAGTCGTTCAGACAGCTCCACCGCAGGTTCATGGGTAAACCCACTGAAAACAACCTGATCCAATTTTTCCAGCTGAGCTTTTACCTTTTTAACAATGTGCGGATGGCAATGACCGTACATACTGGTATACCAGGAAGCAATAGCATCTATATAAGTTTTACCAGATTCATCTTTTAGTACAGCTCCACTAGCCGACTTGATAGCCAAAAGCTCAGGGTTTAATTTATGCTGAGTCAGTGGATGCCAAATGTGCTTTTGGTCTCTTTTAGAAATGGAAGGTTTTGAAAAAGGCAGTGAAATATGCTTACCAAAAAGTTTCATATACTAGTATTTACTGCAAAGTTAAGCTTATTCAAACGAATAGGTATTTCTTCTGAAACCGACTTTCAAGAAACTCGAGTAAGTTTATGCTTTGGCTTTAAAGCTTTTCCAAATTCGGTTTCAGCTGTTTAGCGTAGGTTGAAACAATGGCTTTTGAAAAGCTTTTTTCTTCTTCAATTCTGCCAATACAGGGCAGCTGAGTTTTTTCTAAAATGATGCTTTCGGTCGTTGGATGTTCATCTCCACTAAATAGGATTCCTATGTTTTGAAATCCTCTGCTTTTTAAAGCTTCTACCGAGAGCAGAGTATGATTAATACTTCCCAGATAGTGCCGTGATACCAGGATGATTTTATCGGTTTGCTCTAGCAAATCGATAATGCAATCCCTAGAATTTAGGGGCACTAATAAACCTCCTGCTCCTTCAATGACCAAATTATTTTGAGTTTTGGGTCTTTTGATGTGTTCTAACTGAATTTCAACCTGGTCAATCTCTGCAGCAGCATGTGGACTCATAGGAGTTTTTAAGGCATAGGCATTATCCCAAAACTTAGATTTAGAGTTGCTTACCAGAGCGTTGACTTTATGTGTATCAGAATGGTCTAAATCTCCTGCCTGTATGGGTTTGAAATAATCGGCTTCTAGGGCTTCGGTAACGATGGCTGAAGCTATAGTTTTTCCAACTTCAGTTCCAATTCCTGTGATAAAATAAGTATTATTCATTGGGTTGATAGTTTATTGGTAGCATTTCTCCAAGCCTGCTTTTGCTCATTTCGCCAGAAAATAAAACCTTATCGATATGGGTGTGATTACCAAAATCGTCAACATAAAAGCGATTGGTTTTAAAATTCACATCAGAGCGATCATTTTTGTATAGAATAGCAACTTTCTTTTGAAATTTATCGTTGCGAAATGCTTTATTCATTTTTATCTTGTCCAAATCGTTGACAGGAATTGAAATTTCATAGCCTTCATCAAACGAATTGATCCGGAAAATTGAAGATGGAGAAACTCGAAATCCTTTATGGAAAAGTTCAAAATTCTGCTCATCCAACTGATCTGAAGTCAAGCTTTTAAAGAAGTGCATTGGTGATCCTTTATAAGCTTTAAGTCGTTTCTTTTGGTTTTTCCTGTTTTCTTTTTCAAGATCTTCAAAAAATGAAGTTCCACTAAAAAAATTGCTCCTTAAGTCATTTATGTCAAGCGATAAGACTGAAAATTTTGAGATAAAATCAACCAAATCAAACTCTACCCTGTAACCAAGTTCAGTGTTCAAAACTTGTATTGGATTTTTGGATGAAGCCAGGAGAGTTTTTTCGTACTTATCAAAATACAACACAATATCCTCTTCATTCAGGATTTTTGCTTTCCTTCCGGCTTTTGTTTCTCCAAGAAAATCCCTTTTAAAAGCTTTAAGCATTTGCTTTCTGGTAAACAGTGAACTTTCCAAAACCACTTCATCCAGTTGATTTTCTTCTGGGGTTAAGCTTATCTCATAGGTAGAATTTGGATCTGGGCTAGGCAAATAAAAGGTTTGAAACCCAAGAAACCTGACCACAAGAGTGAGGTTAGACTGTTCTTTGTATTCAATACTAAAAGTGCCATCTGGCCTACTTAATGTTCCAACTGTGCTTCCGTCAAAGTAAACCGTCGCGTTGGCTAGAGGCTGATCATTTTGATCGATCACTTTGCCTTCAATTTGTTGAGAAAACAAATTTTGAAAAGCTAACATCGCTAAACCTATTAAAATATGCTTCATTCTATGTGTACTAAATAGAGGAAAGTAAAGATAAACATTTAGAAATTTGTTGCTTCGTATTAAAGCTATGCAAACAATACCTAAGTCTTTCTTTTCCTTTTGGAACAGTAGGTGAAAGTATAGCTCGTACATCAAATCCTTCTTGCTGAAGCTGATAGGATATCGCCTTCACTTTTTCATTTCCTCCAATCACGAAAGACTGAATGGCTGAATCGCTTCCAATAAAAAAATTTGAAAGCTTATTTTGCTTTAACTGCTCTTTGAAGTTATCTATGTTTAATCTTAGATTATCAAAATCAGAGAAATTAGATTCAAAATAAAGATGCCCCGCCCAATTTCTGGCGGTAGTTTCCACAGTTGGTGCGGTGGTATAAATAAAACTTTTTGCAAAGTTGATAAGGAATTGCTTTAACTCTGTTGAGCCTAAAACTACCGCTCCATGAGAGCCAAAAGTTTTTCCAAAAGTGATAATTCTGGCAAATATTTGATGGCTTTGAGCAGCACAACCTTTTTTGGAAATCGTACCGATGGAATGGGCTTCATCTAAAATTAAAAACGCCCCAAACTTATTGCATAACTCAACTAAAGCATTCACATCAGAATGATCACCGTCCA
>CAZOAD010000051.1:9845-19147 GCA_964577705.1 uncultured Mesohalobacter sp. | reverse complement strand
AGGATTCTGTTTTTCTTTTTGGTCAAAATAATTTTAGCCTCCTCGCTAAAGCCTGGGGCGATGACTACTTCACAAAACAGATTGTGAATTTCTTTAGCAGTCGCCTCGTCTATTTCTGAATTTGCTATAAGAATACCCCCAAAAGCCGAAACTGGATCTCCCGCCAATGCGTCTACATACGCCTGGTGAATAGTGTCCCTTTGAGCCAGGCCACAGGCATTGTTGTGTTTTAAAATGGCGAAAGTTGGGGCCTCATTTGTAAACTCAGACATCAAATTGACCGCAGCATCGACATCCAATAAGTTATTGTAAGACAATTCTTTGCCGTGAAGCTTGTCGAACACTTTATCAAAATCTCCAAAGAAAAAGCCTTGTTGGTGTGGGTTTTCTCCATAACGCAGTTCAACGCCTTTGTCGAAGCTTTGCTTATGAATCGGAATCTGCTCTGAAGTATTGAAGTAATTAAAAATAGCAGTGTCGTAATGCGATGAAATTTGAAAAGCCTTAGCTGCAAAATTCTTTCGCTCTTCAATTGTAGTTGTTCCTTTAGAAGTATTCAAAACATTTAAAAAATGGGTGTAATCTTCTCTGGAAGAGACACATAGCACATCTTTATAGTTTTTAGCAGCAGCTCTGATGAGCGAAATCCCACCAATATCTATTTTTTCTATGATATCTTGTTCGCTAGCTCCAGAGGCTACGGTATCTTCAAAAGGGTAGAGGTCTACAATAACAAGATCGATTTGAGGGATGTCATAAGACCTCAATTCTTCCTGATCCTGAGCATTGTCGGCACGGTTTAAAATACCTCCAAAAACTTTTGGGTGTAGGGTTTTGACGCGGCCCCCAAGAATGGAAGGGTAAGAGGTGATATCTTCTACAGGAATCACATTTATTCCAAGATCTTTTATAAATTTTTCTGTTCCGCCAGTGGAGTAAATTTGCACACCAAGCTGATCCAACTTTTCAACAATTGGTTGTAAGCCATCTTTGTGAAAAACAGAGATTAAAGCTGATTTAATTCCTTTGTCTTGAGCCATTTTTGAGATACATTTTTTGATGCTGCAAAAGTAGGACTTTGTTAAGGAATAACTAATTGTTGTTTCTCAATTATTTACAAAAAAAGTAAAGACCTCACAGGTTTCAAAAACCTGTGAGGTCTATTTCAAAATATTTAGTTAATCCTTCCTATTTACACAATCATCCCAGCCGCAACCGTTTCTTTAGTCGATTCATCTACCAGGATAATGCTTCCTGTATTTCTGTTGTCTCTATAACTGTCCAGCATCAACCGATGAGAGGTTTTCAATTTTACTCTGGCAATGTCGTTCATTTTTAAATCTTTGTCATCCTCATTTCTTTTGAAGGTGTTGACGTCCATTTTGTAAACGATGTCTTTGATCACAGCCTTTTGCTCATTGGAGGTGTGCATGATGGTATATTTGGTTCTAGGCTTGACTGGAGCATTGTTGAGCCAGCACAACATGACATCAAATTCTTGAGATAATTCGGGTTGATTGTTGACTTTCACGATCATATCACCACGACTAATGTCGATGTCATCTTCCAGGGTCATGGCTACAGACATGGGTGCAAAAGCTTCTTCCAGATCAGCTTCACCTGCATTGATGCTTTTGATTTTTGAGGTAAATCCAGAAGGTAATACCGCTATGTCATCCCCAACTCTGTAAATCCCACTGGCAATTCTTCCGGCATAGCCCCTGTAGTCTTCAAAGCCTTTGCGCTGTGGTCTTAGCACGGTCTGGACAGGAAGTCTGGCATCTACTTTGTTGATATCACTACTGATGTGAAGAGTTTCTAGCTCATGTAGCATTGGCGAACCCTGAAACCAGCTCATGTTTTCTGAGCGGTTCACGACATTATCTCCATTTAAAGCACTGATTGGAATATAACGCACATCTTTGATCAACAGTTTTGAAGAAAACTCTTCAAACTGCTCTACGATGCTGTTGAACACCTCTTCAGAATAGTCTACCAAGTCCATCTTGTTGATGCACACAATGATGTGTGGAATATTCAATAAGGAAGCGATAAATGTGTGTCTCTTGGTTTGTTCTATTACCCCATGCCTGGCGTCTATAAGTACTACAGCAGCATTGGCCGTAGAAGCTCCGGTGACCATATTTCTGGTATATTGAATATGGCCAGGCGTATCGGCAATGATAAATTTACGTTTGGGGGTGGTAAAATAACGGTAAGCCACATCTATGGTGATGCCTTGTTCACGCTCGTCCTTAAGCCCATCAGTAAACATGGCTAAGTCAACACCCTCGATCCCTTTTTGCTTGCTGGAATTTTCAACAGCAGCGAGCTGGTCTTCAAAAATGGACTTGGAATCGTAAAGTAATCGACCTATTAAGGTGCTTTTCCCATCATCTACACTTCCTGCAGTGGTGAATCTCAGCAATTGATTTGTATCTATTTTCATCGTATGAGTCAGTTTTGTAATCAGATTTTATTTATTGAATGGAAAGGAGTCTAAAAGTAACCGTCTTTTTTACGGTCTTCCATGGCGGTTTCAGAACGTTTGTCATCACTACGGTTACCACGCTCGGTTTCTCTCATGGTAGAGACTTCTTCAACAATTTTTTCCATGGTATCTGCTTCAGATTCGATTCCTCCGGTGATGGTGATATCTCCTAGGGTTCTAAATCGTATTTTTTTTCTAACAATGTCTTCATTAGGCTCCAACACCAGAAATTCAGAATTGGGGATCCAGGATCCGTTTCGTTTTACCACCTCACGTTCGTGAGCCAGGTAAAGTGAAGGGATTTCAATTCCTTCCTTGGTGAGGTAATTCCACACGTCCATTTCGGTCCAGTTACTGATGGGGAAGGCTCTAAAATGCTCGCCTTCAAAATATTTTCCGTTCAGTAAGTTCCACAGTTCCGGGCGTTGATTTTTAGGGTCCCACTGTCCAAATTCATCTCTGTGAGAAAAGAAGCGTTCTTTCGCCCTTGCTTTTTCCTCATCTCTTCGTCCACCACCAATGGCACAGTCGATTTTATGCTCTTCGATAGTGTCCAGAAGGGTAGTGATTTGCAAAGCATTACGGGTAGCGTTTTTTCCTTTTTCTTCGGCAACACGCCCCGTATCAATCGATTTTTGAACCGAGCCTACAATGAGATTCACCCCTAGCTTTTCTACAAGGTCGTCTCTAAATTGAATAGCTTCCGGAAAGTTATGACCGGTATCCACATGCATCAAAGCAAACGGAATTTTGGCTGGATGAAAGGCTTTTTTGGCCAAATGCGTGACCAGAATAGAATCTTTTCCACCAGAAAATAAAATGACTGGGTTTTGAAACTGAGCCCAGACTTCTCTCAAGATGAAAATGGCTTCAGACTCAAGCTCTTCTAAATAATTTAAATAATACGTGCTCATGAAATTATATTCTATGGGTTTCTTCTAAATAATGAATGATATGCTGGACCGCTTCGTCCACTCCAGTGGTTTCAGTTTGGATGTGGAGTTCAGGGTGTTTCGGTGCTTCGTAGGGCGCATCGATGCCCGTAAAATTTTTGATTTCTCCAGCTCTGGCTTTTTTGTAAAGCCCTTTCACATCTCGTTTTTCGCACTCTTCCAGGGAAGTGTCAACAAAAATTTCGATCAGATCCTTTTCACCAACGATTCGCTTCACCTGGTCACGATCAGAAATCAAAGGCGACACAAAAGCGGCAATGGTGACTATGCCGGCGTCCACAAATAATTTTCCGACCTCGGCAATGCGTCTCAAATTTTCAAGTCGATCTTCTTTGGTAAAGCCAAGTCCTTTATTGATGCCGCTGCGGATGTTATCTCCGTCCAGAGCATAAGTGCTGATGCCTTTATAAAACAACTCTTCTTCCACTTTGTTGGCAATGGTCGATTTACCAGAGCCCGAAAGTCCTGTAAACCAAAGCACAAACGACTCGTGGCCGTTGACTTTATTTCGCTTCGATCTGGAAATCTCATAATCGTGGATGACTATATTCTCGCTCATAGCTCAGTTTTAACGTGAAAGTATCCGTTTAGTAAATTCTCTCGGTTGTAAAGCATTTCCTCGTTGGTATCTAAGCTAATCACTTCCAATCCAACCGCTTTACAGATGGCTTGTCCAGCTGCTGTATCCCATTCCATCGTAGGCGCGTAGCGAGGGTACACATCCGCATGTCCTTCAGCGACCAGACAAAATTTTAAGGAGCTTCCTTTGGAAACGATATCCACCGGTTTATCGTAGGTTGTTTTAAGATCTTCAATGTAATCCAGAGTCTCCTGATTCATGTGGGACCGGCTACCCACCACCCGAATGGGATTGGAATTTTGACTAGGTTTTAAAAGCTCTGCCTTTTTCACTAGATCATCAAGCGTATAATCTTCTTCAGGGACTTCGACTTTGTAAGCCGTTTTAGAAGTTACATCTCCCACATAAAGCAAACGTTGCGCAGGCACGTAGATCACACCAAAAACTGATTTTTGCTGATCGATTAAAGCGATATTGACGGTAAATTCACCGTTTTTCTTGACAAATTCCTTAGTGCCATCCAGCGGATCTACAATCCAGCACTGACTCCAGAATTGACGTTCAGCGTAGTTTATGCTTTTATTTTCTTCGCTTATGATTGGAATAGAGGTAGTTTCCAAAAAAGGCATGATCACCGCATTTGCATTTGTATCGGCTTGCGTGAGCGGAGAAGCATCGTCCTTATATTCCACATCAAAATCTTCTTGGTAGATTTCCATGATGGCGTCACCGGCTTTTATGGAAGCCTCAATGGCTTTTAGATGATTTTCGTTCATTAATGAGCAGGTTGATTATTTTTATTTCTTTATTTTGAAATCGACTTTTAAGCCTATAGGTCAAGCAGTTGTAGTTTTTTAAATTTAATATTCGGCAAAAGTATATAATTTCTACCAATCTAGTAGACTATTCATTTTTGAATCAAATGAATTCTCTGTTAAATTTCTTCTGACTTTGATATAAGTTGAACGATGTTTGTTGGCGATGAATGAACTTAGCCTTTTCAATTCTCGTAAATAATAAAAAACAACATGAAAATTAGAACTCAAATACTCGCTATCTGCCTTGTTTTGTTCGTAGGTCATTCACTCTTTGCTCAGGATATCCATAGGCACGAGCAGTGGGACCAGCTGGTGAAAGCCAATGTGACTCCTGAAGGCGAAGTAGATTACAAAGCTTTTAAAACGAATGAAGTAAAATTGGACGCTTATCTAAAGCAACTGAATCAAAACCATCCAAAATCGTCCTGGACCACCAATCAAAGGAAAGCCTATTTGATCAACGCCTACAATGCCTTTACCGTAAAATTGATTGTGATGCATTATCCGGTGGAAAGCATTAGAGCGATTGACGGCCGTTTTAGTAAGCCCTTTACAACAGCTTTTGCTAAAATCGGGGATAAAGAATATTCATTAGACGACATCGAAAAAGGGATGCTGTTGAAGATGGGAGATCCCAGAGTCCATTTTGCAGTCAATTGTGCGTCTGAGTCTTGTCCAAAACTGGCTGATGAAGCTTTTCTGGCGTCCAAACTAGACCAGCAGCTAGATCAGGCTGCTAACGCCTTTGTGAATTCTGATAAAAACAAATTGACTGCATCTGATGTAAAATTGTCTAAGATTTTTAAATGGTATGCCTCCGATTTTGAATTGGAAGGACAATCTGTGATTGACTTCATCAACCAATATGCAGAGGTAAGCATTAGTAAAAGTGCATTTATAGACTACCTTGACTATTCCTGGGTGCTAAACGAGCAATAATATCGCCAGGTTGAAATGCTGAAGGTTTTGATATAGCTATGAAAGCATTGACTATAGTATCAAAATTGGAGGTTATGTTAAATGACTTTTATTGGAAAAGCCAACGATCATGATCGGATTGGATTATCTTTAGTACATTCATCCAAAGTCTTAGACCCAAAAAAAACAGGACAAATGAGTTTAAATCGAGAACATATTGTCGTCATCGGAAACGGAATCGCAGGAGTGACGTTGGCCAGGCATATTCGTAAATTATCAGATAAACGCATCACCCTGATTTCTTCTGAAAGTGAGCACTTTTTCTCCAGAACAGCCCTCATGTATGTGTACATGGGTCATATGAAATGGAATCACCTGAAGCCTTATGAGGATAAGTTTTGGAAAAAAAACAGACTGGAGCTCAAGCAGGCCCATGTCACTCAGGTCGACACCGACCAAAAACAGCTGAAACTGGAGTCTGGAGAGCTGTTTGCCTACGATAAACTGGTGATTGCCTGTGGCTCCAAATCCAATAAATTTGGCTGGCCAGGCCAGGACGCCAAAGGAGTCATAGGGCTTGTAAGCAAGCAGGATCTGGAAGAGCTAGAAGAATTGGCTCCCAACAACCAAGTCTGTAAGCGTGCTGTGATTGTGGGCGGGGGTTTAATTGGCGTGGAACTGGCCGAAATGCTAGCTACCAGAAATATACCCGTGACGTTTTTAGTCCGTGAACCTCATTTTTGGAATAATGTGCTGCCCGATGAAGAAGCTCAACTCATCGACAGGCACATCCGGGAGCATCATATCGATCTTCGTTTGAGTACCAATCTCGATGAGATCTTAACTGATGAGCAAGGCAAAGTGAAAGGGATAAAAATCAAAGAAACTGGCGAAGTTGTGGAGTGTGATGTTGTGGGACTTACCCCTGGTGTCTCACCCAATGTTGAGTTTCTGAAAAATAGCTCCATCGAATTGAATCGAGGAGTGTTAGTCAATAGAAATCTCGAAACCAGTGCGCCTGATGTGTACGCTATTGGCGACTGTGCAGAGCAGCGCGAACCGATTGGTAACCGACCAGCGGTAGAAGCGGTCTGGTATACAGGACGGATGATGGGAGAAACCTTGGCGCAGACGCTTTGTGGCAATCCCATGAAATATAAGCCTGGGCATTGGTTCAACTCAGCCAAATTTTTTGATATCGAGTACCAGACCTACGGCTGGGTATTTCCAAAACCTCCCGAAGGGCATACCGATTTTTACTGGGAACACGAGGATGGTAAAAAGTGCATCCATATCCAATATGAAAAAGAGTCACGACAGTTTAAAGGGATCAATACCTTTGGAATACGACTCCGCCATGAGGTGTTTGACCACTGGCTAACCCAAAAGGCGACGGTAGATGAGGTGATTGAAAATTTGAAGCTAGCTAATTTTGATCCAGAGTTTTATAAACATTATGAGAGTGAGATTGACAACGCCTTTAGAAAACAAGAAACTAAAGTATATTAAAAAAACTCAGACCTCACAGTCCCCAAAACTTTGGGGACTGTGAGGTCTAGAAAAAACCAAACTTCATGGGTCTCTAAGACCAGTAAGGTTTAAAAACTAAAATTATGAGTGCAGAGGTAAACATGTCGGTCACCGGGAATGCTCCAGAGGCCTTATCGATTCAACAAAAACTATCCAGTGCCTTAGGCTTAGCCGGTCTATTCATTATGACGTTGTCTATTTTTGAGATCGGTTTTCAACCCAAAGTATTTTGGCTGAGTCTCTCCTTAGGGCTGGTAGCCGCCGGGATTGTCTGGTACAGCAAAGCCAGCTACGCCCATCTGCCTGAAGGCATCAAAAACGATGGGGTATACTTTAAGTCCTTAACCAATCGTGGATTGTGGGCTTATCTACTGGGATTACTGCTGACTGGATTTTACGTGGTACTTTATTTCTATCCGAGTTTACTGGGGCTTAATAGCGAAGGGGAGAATACAGGAATCGTAGCTTTGTTTGACCCTTTAAGCCAAGCCTTAAGCGGGAATCCTGCCAGCCAGTGGTTTGTGTACGGGACTTTATATACTTTAGCTATACTTGGTTTTGGAATTAAGTTTCTTTGGAAATATCGCCATAATCGTTATCAGCGTTTACGAACCTTTTCGGTCATGTTTTTTCAGCTGGGCTTTGCCTTTATCATCCCGGAAGTGATGGCCAGACTCAATGGCGAGGACTTTTCACTTCCTTATTATAACCTGGTCAACATCTGGCCTTTGAACTATTACAACTTCGAACAGTACCGGGTCGATGAATTCATCAGCGCCGGTTCTGTTGGGATTGGACTACTGATTTTTGGAGTACTGTCGATTTTGGTAATTACCCCCATATTAACCTATAAATACGGCAAACGCTGGTATTGCTCCTGGGTCTGTGGCTGTGGAGGCCTGGCCGAAACCGCCGGCGACCCCTTCCGCCATCTGAGTGACAAGTCACAAAACGCTTGGAAACTCGAGCGTTGGTTGGTACACACGGTAGTAGTCTTTGTGGTGATTTCTACAACCGCTGTGGTGTATTCTTACTTAAGGTACGATGAATACTGGCTGTCGGGAACAGCATTTTTAATTAGCGTCGCTACTTTATTGACGATAGTATTTAGTTGGGTCATGATTTACAAACGCCAGGAATTACAAAAAGATGCCAAATACGCAGCTATCGGCTTTTTTGTGCTGATTTTAGCTTTGATTGGTCTTCACTTTTCCGGGATGACTGATAAAATCTTTGTGTTTGAAGCAGAAACCTTAAGGTCTAGTTACGGTTTTGCTGTGGGTGCTATGTTTTCTGGGGTGGTTGGTGTTGGATTTTATCCATTATTAGGCAATCGGGTTTGGTGCCGATTTGGATGCCCTATGGCAGCCATTTTGGGTTTTCAGCAGCGCCTGTTTTCTAAATTCAGAATCACGACCAACGGTGGGCAGTGCATCTCCTGCGGCAACTGTTCTACCTATTGTGAGATGGGCATCGACGTAAGAGCTTACGCCCAAAAAGGGGAGAACATCGTGAGATCTTCCTGTGTGGGTTGTGGCATTTGTGCCTCCGTATGTCCACGAGGGGTTTTAAAACTCGAAAACGACACGCCAGCTGGCAGAATCAATTCCAAAGAAGTTCTTCTTGGAAACGATGTAGATCTAATGGATTTGGTTAATCAGAATAAATAAAACTCTATAAAAACCCTCTTTACTTTTAGTCTGGTAAAGAGGTTTAAAATTGATAAAATCCAGCTAGTTAAAAATTCTAAGTATCGATCTAACTTACACAATCATTCTATTATTTTTAAATCTATCGTAACAACCTTCTATGCATGTGGTTGGAGTTATGAATAATCTCAAATCGCCATTGTCAAAAAAGTCATAATCATATATGAGTTCAATAGTATCACAGATGACTATAATTTCAGACTCAGATTCAATATCTTGATAGTTACAATTGATAAAGCCTTCCCTGATGTATTCGCCAGTCTCTGTAAATTCAATTGTAAGCCCATTTTCCGCGAGTTGTTT
>CAZOAD010000051.1:8774-9835 GCA_964577705.1 uncultured Mesohalobacter sp. | reverse complement strand
TGAACCACCGTCATAGCGTTCAATCAATTGCCAGGTGCCAGTAAGGGATTTTTCACTAACCACTGTGGATTTGTCATCGTCTTGACTACAGCTTATAAAAAATAAGCTGAGGAGTAGGATTGTTAGTTTTAGTTTCATTATGATTTAAAAACGCATTTCAACGGAGGGACCTATCATAAAGGATTCAAGATCTAGATACAAAGGTAAATAGGACTTTAAATTTATTCCAAAATAAATAAAATCTGAGACCCCATACATAAGTGAGGTAGAAAAGAATAATCCAAAATTAAACGATTCACCTTGATTTTCAAATTCTATGCCTTGAAATTGCTGTTCTGCAAAAATTATTTTTGGATCATTAGCTCTCTCAAAGATAAGCGCTCCACCTATAGATCCTAAAATTGTAAAGTCATCGCTTATTTGCCAGTATTTACTGAAATTTGGGTTTATGATGGTGCTATTATAAGTTGAAGGAGTGTTTAAAAATAAAGGTGTTGACTCAAAATTACCCGTACTTGTAATTTTAATAAGTCCTAAATTGAGCCAGAATTCTTCATTAATCTTGTAACCAAAACTTCCAGATAAATAGCTTCCGTTATTATCTGCTAAAAAGAATGTACTATTGTAATACCCATATTCTGTTGACATCCTAAACTTTTTGGTCTCATTATTTTGAGAATTTGCAGTTACCGAAATCAATAAGATGATTATTAATTTTTTCATTTTAAAAGCGTTTAGAAATTAAAAAATTGACCGATCGGTAATTGTCCTGACCAAAAAAATCATCATTACTGCTAAAGGGTTTATTTAGCCTCGCATCAAGACCAAAACCATAATTATTGATATAATAGGTATATCGGATACCTATAAGGTTGGAAAACGTTCTATCAGATTCCACATCATTCTCAAAAAAGAAATTATTTTGATCTATAAGTGTATTTGTATTATCAACAGAATAGTATACAATTGTATGTTCTCCTTCTTGTAATCCTGAAATTACAATAGGCTTATTATAATTATAAAAAGTTCCTCCATTAATTGAAAATACTGTTTTGTTAATT
>CAZOAD010000051.1:3924-8764 GCA_964577705.1 uncultured Mesohalobacter sp. | reverse complement strand
ATATCATTAAAAGCAAAGTCTATAAACAATAATACTATTTTATCTAATCTTTATTTTCTTCTTCATTACTAATGCTTTTATCAACAGAATCAATAAACATATAGCCTAAACCAGCAAAGAAAGAAAAATTATGACGGGTTGTTTTGACAAAAGTAAGATGTAATAATGTATGAACTGTAAATATCGAGCTTTTTGAAAAAAAGTAAGATTGATCAAGATACTCGCTAAAACTATAGTTTTTAGGGAAATCACTTGAATTTGCATAGGATAATCCAAATTCAACATCTAAATATCTGTTTAGTTCTTTTGTGTAGGATGTTGCAATTTCGAAGCCATCTGTATCATCAAAATGAGCAAAACCCCCATGGAAATTGATTTTTTCTGACTGTGGGAAACAGGTAAAGCCAAAAAATAAAATTAAAAATGTTATTTTTTTCATATATGAGAATTGACCCCTTTTTAGAGAGCCAGACTTAATTAAATATTAGATAAGTATTAAAAATAGCTTTATCTTTTTAAGCTTTATACTATCTCATTTGCACTCATATTAACTTACAAATTAAAAATAAAATTAATATTTATTTAAGATTTACGGTTTGACCGTACTTTTAGTGCGGTTAAACCGTACTTTTTATGCTAATTCTTGTTAATACAAGTTATTACGGGATTCGCTCTTTAAAAAGCTATGTAGAATTATCTAGAATTATTTTGTAATTGATTAAAAAGTCTGAGAATTGTTAATTAAATTAACAAATATCCTCTCATCTACTTACCAAGGCTACCAAAATTTACATTCAATCCTGCATCATTTCATAAGCGCCTTCCAGGTACTCATAAAAATCGGCGGGAAAAACCGCTTCGCTGGTTTTGGAGGCACGATTGTGTCCCAGTCTTACAATGAGAAGGTTGTCTTCGGGGATGCCTATCACATACTGTCCCAGGATGCCCTGCATGGCAAATACAGCTTTGCCATATATGTTCTCCAGCCAAAAGCCATAGCCATATTCGGGGTCATTTTCGAAACGCGGTTGGATGCTTTTGTCGATGAAAATGGAGTTGAGCAGCTGCTCACCGTTCCAGTGGCCTTTATTCATCACTAATAATCCCATTCTGGCAAAATCACGAGCATTGGAGGCCAGGCAGCAGTAGGATTTTTCCATACCGCTTTCTTCGCTGTCGAGTTGCCAGTAAGCCGGTTCTTCCATACCCATGGGTTTCCAGAAGTGGTCACTCAGGTACTCAGACAAATGTTGTCCCGTAGCTTTTTCGATCACCATCCCCAGGAGCTGAGTATTGCCGCTGAGGTATTTAAACTCCTGTCCGGGTTGTTCAACCACAGAGAGATCCAAAATCAAATCCCTAACATTTTCCCGGTAATAAGCCTGAGCGGTTATAGAAAATGGCGAATAGTAATTCTCATCCCAGTTCAATCCAGAGGCCATAGAGGACAGGTCGCCTACCGTGACCTGCTCGGCATACTTGCCTTTCAGGTTGGGGAAAAAGTCAGTGACCTTTTGGTCTAAGCTTTCCACGTGGCCTTTTTCAATGGCTTTGCCTAACAGTAAAGTCGTAATGCTTTTGGCCATAGAAAAAGAATTGGTATGGGAGTCGGGGCCATAGCCTTCAGCATAATACTCATGCCATAATTTCCCGTTTTTAAAAATCAAATAGGCCACGGTACCATACGTCTCATGCGTTTGTTTAAGCTCTTCTGGCATGTCGATACTATTGTAGTTCTCATGTTTTGGTAATGGCTGTGGATTGGCATTGGCCACTGTGCGGTTATCAAAATAGGGGTAATCGTCTATAAAGGCGGTATCATGACCGGTGAGGTAAACCACGCGAACGCCCTTTAGCACATAGCCATAGCCGGTGGAATACAGTCCGATAACAATCAGGATTAGTATTCCTACCAACCATTTTAGTAACTTAAGCACTACTTTCATTCCATTGATTTTAGGATTCCCACCACCCATTTCAGCAACTTGAGAACTACTTTCATTCCATTGATTTTAGGTAAAAATAGAAATTAGTTTTAATTATCTTAAAAAATAATATGTAGACCCCTTTTAACATCATCAACATGGGTTAGTTAAGAATTTATGTTGATTTTGCTTACGTAGACTTTACGCCTTAAGATACATTTCTTGGAGCAGTTGAGTTAGCTTGAGCACCCAGCTGGGTTTGGCGAGGGGGCTGAAGTGGGGAAGTTGGCTTGTAACTTTTAGTAATCTTAATACTTTTATATGGGTATAAGTTTATCCCCAACCGTATTTATTAGGATTTAAATGTGTATGTTTATCTGAAAATTAATCCGATACAATTCACATTCAAAAAAGTGACTAGTTGTTGAGGGTATATATTAGTTACCAATAATATAATCAAACTCAAATGAAACAAAGAATAATTAAATTTGTAATATTCATGTTTTTTTTAAATGGATATTCTCAAATTCAATTTGAAAAAAATGAATTTAACCAAACATTGGACAACCCTTATATTGTTATATCTGCTGACTTAGATGGAGATGGCAATATGGATGCCTTAGTTGCGGAAAATTATGTAGGCAATGATAATATGTACTGGTATAAAAATACTGATGGTTTAGGGAGTTTTACCAATCAACAACAAATTGCGTCTATGCTAGGCAGTGTAACTTGTATGTATACGGCAGATTTAGATAATGATGGAGATTTTGATATATTAACCTCTACTTGGCGAGACAATCTCATTGGATGGTATGAAAATCTTGATGGGTTAGGGAATTTTGGAACACAAAATATTATCCCTTGGGCTCCTAGTCAAGCTCATGGAGGTGGAGGAATTTCAGCTGGCGATATGGATAACGATGGTGATTTAGATATGATAGCTTCTGATGACGGAGTTATATCTTGGTATGAAAATACAGATGGGCTTGGAAGTTTTAGTTTTAAACAGACTAAATCTGCCACCTTAGACGATACATTTTCTATTATTCCATATGATATGGACAATGATGGTGATTTAGATATTCTATATTCTTCAATAAATCAAGTTGCTTCATCTGAAATATCGTGGGTTGAAAATGCGGATGGACTTGGTAATTTTACTGACGAACATAATATAATAACGGTAACTCATGCCATATTTTCACTTCAAATTGCAGATATAGATAATGACGGGAACATAGATGTTATTGCTGCATTTCCACAATCGGATAAAATTGCTTGGTATAAAAACATGGACAGTTCTGGCACATCTTGGACTGAGTTCGTCATCTCAACAGAATTTGAAAAACCCAGATCAATTGAAGTGACAGATATAGATAACGATGGTGATATTGATGTTTTATCAGCCTCATACGAAGATGGTTTTTCTTCAGATTTTTTAAATGAATTTAAATTAGTGTGGCATGAAAACACAGACGGCTTAGGTAATTACACTTCAAATGTAATTTCTTCTAGCAGACCGGCAACCAACTCTGTATTTGCTTCAGATATTGATAATGATGGTGATATTGATTTTTTCGCAACTGGTAGAGATTACAATGATGTTTATTGGTATGAAAACAATTCAAATCAATTAAGTATTTCAGAAAACACAAAAATTAATTTTAAAGTATACCCAAATCCAGTTCATAAGGTGTTGAATATACAGTCTGAGGCTCAAGTTCATAATATAGAGATTTATAATAGTATTGGACAGAGATTACTTATGCAATTAAATAAAAAAACATTTGATGTTTCTGAATTAAAATCTGGAATTTATTTTTTAAAAATTGAAGACAATAGTGGGAATTTTAAAATAAAGAAATTCGTTAAAGAATAAAATACTATTGGCTACACCGTGTATAATTAATGTCTAGTTCGAGCTTGCTTACGAAAATCCTCGCTGAATTTCTATTCGGTTTTTATTTGCTAAATTAGTTGCTCTAACACGCAACGAAATCATACACAAACACTTTGGCAATAATGTAAAAAAAAGAATTATGAGTTTTGGACGAGTAACTTAAATGTATGTTTTGAGCAAACTGCTTTCTCAATTAGGAGAAAAGGCCCTAGAATTCCAAAGATGCAAGTGTTTAGATTAATTTCTATCACCGCACCTAGAGAAGACACTAATCTCATAAAGATTGCTGTCATTATTCTAGTTAATGTTGTCATATTAACCAAGGATTTATTTCTATAAGTTAAATATACAATTATTATTACACGCCTAGCGTGAGGGAAGATAACCGAAAAGGTTATTGGTTTGAGATTATACATTTTACAAGGTTTTTCCCGCTCGTCCTTAACTCATTTTATTTATGAAAAAATGGTTTAAAATAAAACGATATCCACATATTGGTTCTCAAATATCACGTGAAGATTATTCGAGAATAAAAAAGTATGTTTCAAATTCTGATAATGTAGAGAAACACTCATTCAAACCTTTCATTAAAAGAGTTCAAACTAAAAGGAAATTTCGCAAACAATATGATGATGGCATTTTAATCTCAAAAAAGAGAAAAAAAGATTTAAAACCAAGAGAAATCTGTTTTGCTAGTCATTTCGATTCACAAATTTATTCTTTCTACTCAGAGTTCCTTTCAAAAAAATATAATAAGCTAATTACTAAGCATAACCTTGCTAAAGTTGTTACGGCTTATAGAAAAATAAAAAAAGACAAATCAAAATCGGGAAAATGTAATATTGACTTTGCAAATGAGGTTTTTAGCTTCATAAAAAAAAGGTCAGAAACAAAAAAGAATCAAGTCGTAATTGCATTCGATATAAAAGGTTTTTTCGACAATTTAAACCATAAGAAATTAAAGGAATCTTGGGCATATGTAATTAATGAACCGCTTCCTAAAGACCATTAT
>CAZOAD010000051.1:3221-3914 GCA_964577705.1 uncultured Mesohalobacter sp. | reverse complement strand
TTTACAGTATGAATTGAAGCTCTTAAAAACAACCTTAAAAAATTATTTGGACAACACACTTTTGTTGAATCCAAGAACAGAATATTGGTTGAAAGATATGTCGACAGTTACAAAAAAGATAGAATATTAAAAAAGAAGAAAGTAGATAAAATCAAGTATTTGAAAGAAAAGAGAGCCGTTTCATATACAGTTGACTCAAAGGATTTAAAATTAATTAGAAACAAAGGCTTAATAAATGCTAATAAACTCGATAAAAAAGGTAATAAACGCACAGTAGGAATTCCGCAAGGTTCACCAATTAGTTCTGTTCTGGCGAATATCTATATGTTTGAGTTTGACAAAAAAATGAACGAATTATTATCTAATTCAGGTGGAATATATAGACGTTATTCTGATGATATGATTGTGGTTTGTGATTTAAAACAAATCCAACGTCTCGTTTATGAATTTGAATCAAATATTAAAAATCTATGTGATTTAGAAATCCAACCTCATAAAACACAAATTTTTCATTTTGTAAAACAAAAAAACAGACTTTCCTGCTATCAAGAATTTAAAACACACTGCACAGTAAATAGAAACCTTGAGTACTTGGGATTTCAGTTTGACGGAGAAAATGTTTTACTAAAAAATAGTAGTATTTCTTCATATTATAGAAAGATGAAAAAGTCTATAAATAGAAGTAAATATTAT
>CAZOAD010000051.1:0-3160 GCA_964577705.1 uncultured Mesohalobacter sp. | reverse complement strand
AAATCAATAAATAACGTAGAAAATAATTCAATAAAAAAACAACTTAAAAATCATTGGAAAATTTTTAATACTGAGTTGAAAAAATAAACACTATTGCCTAACAAAGAACTGAGGAGAAAAACAACTCTTTTCTTCATTAATTTGACCTTAGTATCTTAGGCTCATGTATTTTATGACAACAACTGATATGCTTTTAAACTTAAAAATAAATGCCAAAAATCATTAATAAGAGCCTTATCATACATTAAGATTGAATTAAATAGAAACATAACTAACTATGAAAAGAAAGACATTATTCCTAATCTGTGCAATTTTATCGGCGTTACTTTTTATTGGAATGCTTAGCGAAACTGAATCTAAACCTTTTTTTGGCTACTCTATAAGTATTTGGTTTTACAGGGCATTTTGGCTGCTAAATACGTTTATTCTTGTTAAAGCATACCTCTCGTCACTCAAAACTGAAAAAGAAAAAAATTAAAGCTTAAGATGGTGAACATTGGTTGACTCCACTCCATCATTGAAGATTAGAGGTAGAAATGTAAATGAGTCTTATAAAGAAAAATCTCTTGCGCATTTGAGACCTTTCCTATCACATCCGTATAAGTTTATCCCCAACCGTATTTGTTTTGATTTAAATGTGTATGTTTATACCGACCAATCAATTCAACTGGCCTTTTTACTGCAATCTTTTATGATAACCTATAAAAAAGTACAAGTGGTTGAGGACATATGCTAGTTAGCATTAATAAAATAAAACATGAAATTAAAACTTACATTATTTACTTTAATCATATCATTAAGTAGTGTTAGTGGTCAAACTACTTTTAATCAGAAAGTAGTTGTTAATGAAACATTTATTACAGCAAATGCATCTTATACATATGTAGTCGATATAGATGGAGATGGAGATAAAGATGTTATTGCAGGTGGAACAGACTTAAATTGGTATGAAAACCTTGATGGATTAGGTAGCTTTGAACAGAAAACTGTAATATCAACCAATACTTTTCCAATTTATATTTATGCTGCTGATATTGACAATGATAATGATATGGATATAATTCATTCATCAAAAAATGGTTCAAATTTGTTCTGGTATGAAAATACTGATGGCAACGGCGATTTTCAATTAATAGAAGAAATATCCCCTGGTGCAGGGTCAAGTCAAACACTTCCAGTTTTTCTTGCAGATATAGATGGGGACATAGATTTAGATATTGTTACTTCATATAATGCTTCTTTTCCATCTGAAAGAAAACTAATTTGGTATGAAAACACAGATGGTAATGGAAGTTTCAGTTCGGAAAAAATAATTTCTTTAGAAGTTGGGGCACAAAGAACAACTTTCATTATCGCTAAAGATGTCGACAATGATAACAAAATAGATATAATTTCTGCATCTTATAATGACGATAAGATATTCTGGCACAGAAATATTGACGGAGTAGGTACATTTAGCAATGAACAAGAAATCACAGAGATAGCAGACGGTGTTAATTTTCTATATACAATAGATATTGATAATGATGGTGATATTGATGTATTATCAACTTCAGAAAATGACAATAAAATAGCATGGTATAAAAATTTAGATGGTAATGGAAACTTTAGCGTTCAAAAAATAATTAACGGGGAAGCAAATAATGCAAAGTCAGTTAGCGCAACAGATGTTGATAATGATGGTTATATTGATGTAATTTCTACTTTTTCATCAAACGAAGTTGCATGG
Source organism: uncultured Mesohalobacter sp. (assembly GCA_964577705.1). GTDB lineage: Bacteria > Bacteroidota > Bacteroidia > Flavobacteriales > Flavobacteriaceae > Psychroflexus. The sequence goes on along the minus strand of CAZOAD010000051.1, from coordinate 1,431 downwards.
TATAAAAACATAAATGGAGTTGGAGGTTTTGGAACTAAACAAATTATTACCACAAAATCCCATGGAGTCAAACATATTACTCATGGGGATTTAGATAGTGACGGCAATATAGATGTTATTTCAGCTTCTTCAGATGATGATAAGGTAGCATGGTACAAAAACACAAATGGGAATGGCAATTTTAGTTCTCAAATATCAATATCAAGAATTACTAAGTATTTGACTAACGTATATTCAGCAGATTTGGATGGAGATGGTGACAATGATATAATTTCCACATCCTATAACGACGCAAAAATAGCTTGGTATGAAAATATTGATAGTAAAGGTTTTTTTGGGAATCAACAAATTATTATTGAAAAAGTTGGTACAGGTAATGGCAGTCCTCAAATATCATTAAAAGATTTAGATAATGATGGTGATTTTGATATTGTTGCCTACATACCAGCTGCAAACAATATTCCTAGAAAACTAATCTGGTTTGAAAATAATGGGTTAGGAGTTTTTAGTATTGAACATCTCATAAGTAATTCTTTGTTTCCTACTTACATTCGAATTGCAGATTTAGATAATGATGGTGATAATGATATGGTTTTAGGTTATTACTCAAGTAAAAAAATAACTTGGCTGGAAAATATTGATGGAAACGGAATTTCTTTTGGAGTGGAACAAGTTATATACACCTCCCCTTTAGTAGTTAACGATTTGGAAGTATCAGATTTAGATAATGATGGTGACATAGACTTGATTTCCTCATTTGATAGTTCAAGAGTTAAATGGTTTGAAAATACAAATGGAAACTTCACTACTCATAGTCTTAATATAGGTGAAGTAGGAGACATAAATATCTCAGATATGGATGGAGATAGTGACATGGATATTGTTGCTCTAGCAGAAAATTCTAGTTTTAATGATGTTCTATCTTGGTATGAAAATGATGGCACAGGGAACTTTAATACTGAGCACTTTATTAACACCCAACAAGAATTACTTCTTGGAAATCAGGTTTTAACAGCTGACATAGATAATGATGGAGATATAGATGTAATCACTGCTTTAGGATCTTCCCAACAAACTAATGGTAAATTGACTTTATTTGAAAACCTTGGAGGTTTAAGTAATTTTTCTACAGGACAAATAATTGAAGAAGACTCTAACGCCTATGCTTATTCTGCCTGTGTTAGTGATATAAATGGTGATAATAAAATAGATATTGGTCTTTATCAGCCGTTCTTAACGCTGAACTGCATACTCATAATTGTTTTTATTTGAACATTTGGAAAGTTAGGACTTAACTCATTAATTTTATAAAACTTTGATCTATCTATGTATTTATATGGGAAATAATATAATAACAGGTTTAACATTAATGGTAATAAATACTGCGAATGTTATATTTAATTTTATTGATGTTGTAATTACGCGGTATCA
>CAZOAD010000050.1:0-19705 GCA_964577705.1 uncultured Mesohalobacter sp. | reverse complement strand
CGGATGGTCATGTGTTTCACCAGTACACAATTCGGGTTTTGGATGGGAAACGGGAAAAGGTTAAGGCATATTTGGGTGAGCAGGGGATTGGCTCGATGATTTATTATCCTGTGCCGCAAGACCAGTTACCTGTTTATCAGGGGCAGTATCCGAAAATGCCAGTGAGTGATTTGTTGGGGACTGAGGTGTTGAGTTTACCGATCTGGCCAGAGATGAGTTATCAGAATATTGAAAAGGTGACTAATTTGATTAAAAAAATTTAGGCTTAACTAAAATTTTTACGAATCGTCTAATATCAAATAGTTCTTTATGGCCTTGGATGGCGCTTTTTATCTTAAATCCAACGTTAAATCTTAGTCATCAAATACTAGCAGGCTGCCAATGAGTATTGTTCAATTGGTAAAAATTTGGCTGCCCCGTAGCTCATTCGTTCGAGGGGTACTCCTTCTGGGAGGAGGAGCAACTGCAAGTCAAGTCATTCTTATGGCTTCTGCTCCTCTGCTGACTCGTTTATATACCACTGAGCAGTTTGGTTTAGTTGCGGTGTTTGGCTCAATGTTGAGCATTCTTAGTGTAGTGTCAACCCTTCGTTATGAATTGGCAATTCCAATTGCGAAAGATGATGAGGAGGCTGTTCACGCAGTTGTGCTAGGGTTGTTTGTTGCCCTAGGAATGAGCTTACTGGCCTTTTTCAGTGTTGTCTGCTTTAGAGGACAAATTGCCGCAGCAGTTAATCTTCAAACAATGGCTGGTTATCTCTGGCTTTTGCCCTTGGGTTTATTGCTTCGCAGTATTTATCAAATTTTCTATTATTGGTGCTTGCGGGTTAAGGCGTTTTCAGCGATAGCTCGAACTAATTTAACGCAATCAATCGGTTCAGTCGTTGTTCAGGTTGGTGGAGCTTCTTTTGGATCTATAGCGTTATTATTAGGTCAAGTCGTGGGTCAAGCAGCAGGGATTTCTTCACTTGCTGTTTTAGCAGTAAGAAATCGCTGGGATTTGTTTAAAACAGTTCGCTTCAAGCAGGTATTATGGGTCGGATGGCGATATCGTCAGTTTCCTTATTTTTCAACTTGGGGAGGTTTGCTGAATACCATTGGCACTCAAATGCCCCCCGTTTTATTTGCTGTACTATTTAGTCCTGCTGCTGCTGGTATATATGCTCTAGCCCATCGGGTTTTGTCCTTACCCATGTCTTTAGTGGGGCAAGCGATCGGGAATGTTTTTTTAGCAAAAGCAGCAGATGCGAGTAGAGAAGGTAATTTAGCTGTACTTGTTGCTAGAGTCCATGAAAAATTAGCTCAAATTGCTATGCCGCCTGCTCTTGTCATTGCTATTATTGCACCCGAATTGTTTGTCTGGGTATTTGGTTCAGAGTGGCATGAGGCTGGAGTATTTGCTCGCTTGATGGCACCTATGCTGTATTTTCAATTTATTCTTTCTCCAATTTCTACCTTGTTTTGTGTTTTGGAAAAGGAGGATCAAGGTATGGTTTTACAGGGAATAATGGTTATAGCTCGTTGCTTATCTTTGGTTATAGGTGCAGGTTTTGGAGACTTAAGATTAAGCGTCTTGCTATTTTCTTTAGTTAGTGCTGCTTCTTATCTATCTTTTTTAGCGTGGATAGTTTTAATCTCAGGTTGTTCATGGTCAACTATTATTAAACCCACCAGTGAGGCACTTGTAACAGGACTTGTTTTGACAATCCCCTTAATTATAACTACTTTGTTTAACTTCAACATTTTTTACATTATTTTTTCTATAATACTAACTTTTGTTTGTATTGGGTTTAAATACTATTTTGTTATTTTTGATGATATTTAGAGTTAATTATCCCCCCTCCAAAAAATGCCTAATTTAATGCAGTAGATAGCCTCTGTTCAAGAAGAAAAAAGCAAAGCTTATCACAGTGATATATTTTTTATAATTCATCTCCCATAGAAACTTAATCACTGTTTTGATATTCGTAGTTCACTGCAAATCATGGAATCTTTGCATACTTTTTAATGCCTTTCAATAGTTTGCTATTTCATACTTTTGTTGTATAATTTAATTACTACAAAAATGAGCAGATACAATTATATTTTATTCTTTTTTAAAAATTTGCTATTTTTTACTTCAAACCTAATAGCGGCGTTAAAAATCGCTAAAATTGCGCCTAAAACAGTTAGTGGTGTTGTATATCAAGGATTGTCCAGAAAATACTTTAATTTAGCTCTAAATCTTTATGAACTTTTGACCAACAAAAAGATGGGGCTTCCCCAAAAAATATTGTATTACTTTTTGGGAAACAATCTTGTTATAATAGCCGTTAATGAAGAAAAGCTACTAGGTGCTGAGTTTTACTATTTTAATCAACGTGATTTTCAAGAACAAACTATTCATCAAGGATTTACAGGAGTAATACCATCTGCACAAGGTAATGGTATTGCCACTAATATTAGAATTTTAGCTATTTCCCATTTCTCTGCCAATAATCTAAAGGGCATCTCGTCTCGGGTATCATTAAATAATTTGGCATCTTTGAAATCTAATCAAAACCTAGGTTTTAAGCCTGTTGAAAAGTATTGGGATGATCAACTTTGTGTGGAACGATATTATTTGGTATGTGATTTTGAAAATATTCAAAAAAACACATGATATTTTATCTTTTTTGTGTACATTTTATTGTACATATGAGTCAATTAAACTACATACATATGTATAAAATTGCTAAACTCGTAAAATAGGCATCAACGGAGAAAGTTATTGAAACTCTTATAATTGCCAACATAAACTTTATTTTATTTGAGTGATAGCTGCTATATTCTGTAAAATTGTAAAATTGTAAAATTGTGAATCTGCAAGAGACAATTCAAGAAGTAAATAGTATATTTCAGCAACCCTGGTGGTTAGACGCAGTTGCCCCTAATTCTTGGCATTCTATAGAAATAATAGAAAATGATACATTAAAGGCTCGTCTGCCATATATAATGCATAAAAAAAGAGGGCTAACTCTGCTAACCATGCCAACGCTAACTCAAACACTAGGTCCTTGGTCAGCCCCTTCCCAAGCGAAATATGCTAAACAACTTAGTCGGGAAAAAGATTTAATGACATTATTAATATCAAAACTTCCCGCTTACGATTACTTTTGTCAAAATTTTCATTATTCCATTACTAATTGGCTGCCGTTTTACTGGCAGGGATTTACGCAAACGACTCGTTACACTTATGTACTGGAAAAGCTGAATGACTTAGAAAAAATATGGTCTGGATTTCAAGAAAATATTCGTACAGATATACGCAAAGCTCAAAAAATTTTGACAGTTAAAACGGACTTAGATATTAATAGATTTTTCAACCTTAACGCTCTCACTTTTCAACGCCAAGGCAAGCAAATTCCTTATAGTCTGGAATTCGTCCAACGTTTAGATGCTGCCTGTATAAAACACCAAGCCAGCAAAATATTTTTTGCGGAAGATGCTCAAGGGCGTATTCATGCTGCTATTTATATTACGTGGGATGAAAACTCTGCCTATTATCTTATGGGAGGTGCCGATCCAGAGCTTCGGAATAGTGGCGCTACTAGCTTGCTAATGTGGGAAGCCATTCAGTTTGCAGTTACCGTCACTAAAAAATTTGATTTTGAGGGTTCCATGATAGAGTCTGTAGAGCGGTTTTTTCGGGCATTTGGGGCGCGACAAATCCCCTATTTTCAAATTACAAGCATGAGTCGTCGAATGAAACTACTAATGACTGGACGAGATGCACTAAAGGCGTTAGTAGGTATTGATGATGGGTGACAACTTCAGGCTAGAGTGTAATTGTCAAGCTAGTTCCGACAGGAGTTTGATGGAATGAGTCGTCCTCGCAAAAACAACCCAGATCATACTCGCCGCCACAATATGCCAGCGCCAAGTAGCGAGGCGATTGAAGCCCACCTGAGCGACTTGTTGAAGCCTGTGGTTCACGAGCAATTGAAATACTATTGCCAGTTGGGGCTGCGCCAACGAATTTTGGGGCTTCCTCTAATGGTGGCAGCAGTGTTGAGCTTGCTCTGGCGTCAAATCCCGAGCGTTCGAGAACTGTCCAGGACCTTAGCCCGGGAAGACTTACTGTGGTGCCGAGCGGTGAAGGTATCCCAGCAAGCTCTCTCCACAAGATTTTTAGAATTTCCGGCATCCATGTTTGAGCGGGTTCTCTGGGCTTTGGTGGAGGAGTTAAAGCAACGTTGGACTCATCGTGTTGTTCGCCCGTTGCCAGCGAGCGTAGCTTGGACTTTTCAATGGTTTGAGCACATTTGGATTGTGGATGGTTCGACCCTGGAGGCCCTGTTTCGTAAACTTAAAAGTTTACAAGAGCAACCCATAACTTTAGCTGGGAAAATCTACACCATAGTAGATATGGCGAGCCATTTGCCTGTGGCAATCCGATTTGAAGAAAATCCTAATGCGGCAGATAGGAATCAATGGGAATGGTTGCATTCAACTCTGCCCAAAGGGGGTTTATTGATTTTTGATCGGGGCTTTTATGACTTCACTGAATTTGAGGCCCTAGTCAAAGCTGGTAGCGCTTGGATTACCAGGCTGAAGAAAAGCACTTATCAGGTCCAGAAAACTTTTAGCCAGAGTGCTAATCTGGTTGACCAATTAGTTCTACTCGGGCATAAAAAAGGAAAGACGAAACAGATTACCGTGCGTCTAATACAGGTGCGTCATGGCAAAAGCTGGTATAAATATATTACCTCAGTGCTTGAGCCGGGGGACTTACCACCTTATGTGGTGACTGATTTGTATTGTCGTCGTTGTCCGATTGAAACGGCATTTTTTTTGGTTAAACGATTGCTGAATCTGGCCTATATCTGGACAGGTTCTATTAATGGTGTCAAGCTGCTTTCTTTGGGCGACATGGCTGTTCTATGCTGTGTTGCTTGACCTGGCTGATGAGGTAGCTGATTCTCTCGAATTACCCACAGAACGTATTTCTATAGAGATGCTATTTCGGGGTTTCTATCATTTCACAGTTGCATCGACGAGGGGCAATAATCAGTCCTTGGTTAAGTATTTTTGTGACCCTCGAAACCAGGATCTTGGCATTGTCAAAACTGTACGCAAATCCAAGGGTTCTCAAGAGCTAGACTTCTCTCCTCTTCCCGGCTTGACTTTTGTCCCCTCTTCTTAAGTTGTCACCAATCGGTATTGATAGATGATGAGAGTTGAAATTCCCAGTACCTATGAATCAGAACGCCGCTACATTCTCTCAGTAATGTTCAGCGACTTTTTGGGGTTAGACATTCAAATTCAACTATCCGATCGCCAAGACACACGAATTTCTGTTGACGGTGATAACTCTGAACTACTCATAGCAGATAAACTATTTGGGAAACCACTCAATCAATGGTTACAAGCATCCTCTCTTCCTCGACAACCATTGCCCATTTGGAACATCTCTACTGCCGGACTATTAGCTACAACTATTAGTCCTGATATCCCCTTAATTTATGGAAATGACCCTAATACTCCAGACTTTTTTCAAGTCCAAGAAAGTAAAATATACTTAGGACTTGACATTTTTGGTTCTGCTTTTTTCATGCTCACTCGCTATGAAGAAGTGGTCAAACCAGAACGAGACAAGCACGATCGCTTTCCTGCCACAGCATCCTTAGCCTATCAAGAAAATTTCCTAGCCCGTCCCATTATCAACGAGTATCTAGAAATTCTTTGGGCTTGTCTCAAAAAACTATGGCCTAAGTTACAACGCAAGATTTATCAGCCCAAAACATTAGTTAGCTGTGATGTGGACACTCCCTATAGTTTTTATGTGAAAAGTTGGGGGATGACAGCCCGGAAAACTATTGGCGATCTGTTTAAGCGCCAAAGCGTCTCAGAGGCAATACAAACCATTCAGAATACCTGGTTCACCCAACTAGGCAACTTTCGCCACGATCCGCTCAATACCTTTGATTGGATTATGGATGTTAATGAAAAAGTAGGTAACAGAGTTGCCTTTTATTTTTTAGTTGATAAAACTGTACCATCAATGGATGGACACTATGACATAAACGAACCTAGAATCCGCGCTTTAATCAGACAGATTCACCAGCGAGGACACGAAATTGGCTTGCATGGCAGCTATGGCACTTATAAAAATAGTGCCCAGTTACTAAAAGAAGCCAATACCCTACGCCAGATATTAGCTGAAGAAAAGATTGAACAAAATGACTTGGGCTGTCGTCAGCATTTTTTAAGATGGTCTCCAGATGAGACAGCGAAACATCTTAATGCGGCAGGATTTAAGTATGATACCACACTAGGATATGCTGACTATGCAGGATTTCGCTGTGGCACTTGCTATGAATATTCAATATTTGATTGGTCAGAGCAAAAGCCACTAGAAATTCGAGAAAGACCATTGATTGTGATGGAATGTTCAGTAATAGATGAGTATTATATGGGATTAGGCTATAGCAATGAAGCGCTAACACTGATGCAAGGCTTTCGCGATACTTGCCACCGACTGAGTGGAGATTTCACACTGCTATGGCACAACTCCTACTTCTTGAGAACTAACGATGCCTATCGGCTTTATCAGGTCTTGGTGACTTGATGATGAGTAATTACCGTAGCCAAGTTTTTTCCGCTCAACTCCTTGAGAGCATCCATTTGGCAGGCAAGTATAAATCCTTGGGTTTTGAAATGTATGATTTGATGCCAAATCATTATAAATTTGAGTATGTCTGAACAAGCTGAAGTCATTAAAATTAAAGTTTACAGGACTCGATTTATAATTATTCTTATAGTTGATTGCTATGAAGGTGTTCTTGAATTTTAAAGCAGAGAGTGAATCTTCTAGATTTTTGTTTAAGTTTGTGTAGCGAGATGCTTTTTATTTCGATATGAAGAGATAAAATCCTTGTTAGACTTAGGTGTTAATTTGATTTATACTCCTAGCTTATTAGTCCTAGCTTATGAGAAAAAATCAGAGAGTGTTTTTCGTGACTTGTCCAATTTTAGGGTTATCATGAATAAATCAACGAAATTCCATCGCGAACAATATGACAAAAAATACAGTCAAGTTACGTTGAAACCCAATCCGCATTTCAAGCGGCAATTCGAGTATTTATGCAGATGGAGTCAAGTCAAGTCTGGTAATATCCGCGTTCTCGACTTGGGTTGTGGAACTGGTGAGTACAGTTTGATTCTAGAAAGCATGGGCTTCGATATTACAAGTGTTGATATCAGTCCAGTGGCGATAGAGAAAGCTAAAAAGCTTGGCGTTAAAAATGCAATCTGCGAAGATTTCTTGAATGCTCAATTGGAAAATAAATTTGATTTGATATTAGTTAAAGGTTTTTCACCTTTGAATGTGGATAGTGCAGAAGAGTTTAGGAGTGTCGTTTATAAAATCGATAGTTTATTGTCACCTGATGGTGTGATTTTTTATTGGGGAATTACCGACTTCTCTGGATCCTGGACAAAGAGTGGATGGTATAACTGGAACCCTATGGATCTTGATGACCTGTTTGAGTGGCAAGTACATCTGGTTTTCCGTTGGCAGTCATTTCTTCCAATCCGCCTAAATCACCTGATCAGCACATGGATGATATCAATGAGTTGGCCAAAACGAAAAAACACCTTAATTGGTTTGCACAGGGCAGGTTCTATCGGCATTTCTGGTATTGGTTCACTAAAGTGTGATCTTTGATTTTTCGTTACTTGAATCACTTAGTACGCAAGACTTAGAAAAGCCATTTAACCTTAGCAAGCCAATGCCTCATTTCTGATGAATAAGTTACGTGACTTTCTTCAACTTTCACACTATTATTTCACTAACCAGCGGCTCAATGAATATTCATCACTTTTAGAAGTTGGTTGTCGTAAAGGCTACGAATTTTGCACAGTATATGACTCATTAGCACGGATTAATTCAGGGGTCGAAAATCTCATTTGTATTCGGCATGATGTTGATGAGATTTCTCCGGGAACATTGCAGCTTGCACGCATTGAAAATCGTTGTGGTATTCAGTCTACTTATTACTTTCGTCTGAGTACAGTGAGTTCAGAAGTGATTTCTGAGATTGTCTGTTTGGGGCATGAAGTCTCTTACCACTACGAGACAATTGCTGAGTACGTTAGAAAGTATGGTATTCGTTCTAGATCAGAATTAGAAGGTCGTGATTATCTTTCAGAGTGTGTAGAGCGACTTTTAGAAAGTACAACTAAATTCAGGGCGAATTTTGATGTGCCTTGTCGAACGTTAGCATCTCACGGTGCGCCAGAAAATCGGCTATTAGGTCTATCTAATGCATCACTGTTTCAGAATATGCCTAGTATGAAGACGCTTCTAGACATTGATGTTGAATGCTATGAAGATGCCTATTTATCTGAATGGGATGCTTATGTATCTGATTCCCCTGTCGAATTTAACAATGGTTATCGTTATGGAGTTTCTCCCCTATCCTTAATCAAACAAAAGACACGGCGCATCATGTTTCTCTCTCATCCCAATCACTGGGGATTTTCGATGACAAAAAGAGCTAAACGTCTGTTAAAAGTAGGGTTAACTGGCATGAAATTGACTGACGATCAGTTTGCGTATAATCACAAATTGAGGGGTAGATACTGATGCAGTATAATCAAAAACGTGTAAGAGATAAAAAGCGAAAATTGGCAGAGCTTTTTTTGCATCTAGCGGGCTTTAAAGAACACGAAAAATTTATAAAAATACTAGATATTGGTTGTGGAGAAGGTGAGTATTGTCATTATTACAGTAACCGATACGAAATTGATTGTATTGGAATTGATATTAGTGAAAAATTTATAGATACTGCTATTCAAAATACACCTGACGGAGTTATTCGAGTTCCTAGTTTTTTGGTAGCTGACTGTAAAGTACCCCCCAGTTTTATTTTGGGAAAAAATTTTGACCTAATTTTGTTTGTTGGTAGTCGTGTAGTGGACTTAGCTCGTTACAGTAAAGCAGAAATTTACACCGCATTGGAAGCATATAGGAGCCTTTTATGTGCAAATGGGAAAATCGTGATATATGAACTTACCGACTTCTCTGGCACTATTGAAAGTAAGGCAGGTTGGCATTACAAAACATTTGATGAAATAAACTGGGTCGCTCAAGCCTTTCCAGGCACAACTTTAATATTTATGAAAGGAGTATCAAAGTTGTGGTGGTTGTATTATTTTACATTGTTCCGAAAAATTATTAATTTGGTTCTTCAGAAAGAACGTAAAGCGTTTGGCTACTTAGACTATGTAATAATTATTCCTTCTGAGTGTCACGACAGATAGAGTGTAAGTTAAGGAAATTTTTCAGTATCAGCTACAGTGGATGCGACTTTTATGGTTTAAAAGGTTTGACTGAGATAAATCCAGTTGCAATGGTTAATATAGTATCCGCGTCCAATACCCAGTTAGGGACTAATCCAGTTATAAGTCAGTCGTTGAGTATTGGTTTGTTGACCGAAGATGAAGATAAAATATTGAAAGCAAAGGCAGAATATTAGATTTTGCACTTCATTATTTTACCTTATTACTATTTACTTTTTATGAAATTTGCCCAAAAATATATCCAGTCAACAACCTAAGAAAGTTCACAATAATTTAATTACTTAAAAACATAGTGTGTAATCCCATGAAATCCCTTTACATATTACTTAATAATTTTACCAATGACTCCAGGGTAATGCGGGCATCTCAAGCGTCTGTCGAAGTAGGATATGAACCTACTGTATTCGCCGTTTATGAAACAGGGTTACTCGAAACAGAAAAAAATCAACAAGTTAATGTGAGAAGATTTCGACTACACACTCGCTACTGGCCTAAAATTAGAATAATTCAGTTAATTAAATATCTAGAAGCGGCTATAAGGATGATTAAAGCAGGTTGGGATCTTCACCCAGACTTAATCCATGCCAACGATATTATGGGTTTGCCAATAGGTTATGTCATCGCACTTACCACCAAAGCGAGACTTGTGTATGATTCCCACGAACTATGGTCGGATGCTTCAATGAATCAATTGCTTCCAAATTGGATCTTGAATATTAGTTTAATGGCTGAACGCATTCTGGCTCAAAAAGCTGATGCAGTCATTGCTGTTTCAGATGGTATTGCTGATGAAATGAAAAAAAATCTAAAAATTGAGCGGCCTCTTGTAGTTAGAAATATACCTAATGCTAAGGTTTTGAATGACAATAAAATTACTGAAACTCCTTTGCGTCGTGCTTTAGGGATTTCAGCAGAGATTCCAATTATTCTCTATCAAGGGGCTTTACTTCCAGGTCGTGGACTCTTAACCCTAATTGAAGCGATGGCGCAAGTATCTCATCCATCTGCTCTGTTAGTTATGCTCGGAGATGGACCACTCCTGATAAATCTGCATGACCAAGCTGAATCACTAGGAATTAAAGACAAAGTATATTTTCATCCTGCCGTTCCCCAAACATATCTGTATCAATGGACTCAAGATGCAACTTTAGGAGTTAGTCCAATAGAAAGTCTTTGCCTTAGTTATAATCTATGCTTGCCCAATAAGCTTTTTGAGTATATACAAGCAGAGCTTCCTGTTTTGGTGACAGACTTACCTGAAATGAAACGGCTAGTTAACCACTATGGATTGGGTGAAGTGTTTCCAGATGGAGACGCCTCAACTTTGGCCAAAAAAATAGATTTGATGTTAATGGATGCTTCCCTTATTGATCGATACAGAAATGCTGCTAAAAATGCTGCGCGTGAACTAAATTGGGATATTGAAAAAAAACAGTTATTTATGGCTTACGATCGCGGATGACTTAGCACTACAATATATCGAGAATCAAATCAAAATAAAAATAAGATTTCAATCTTAAAGAAGTCCAAAAAACATTTAAGCGATCGGAGTAATTGAACAATGAACAATCTAAAATTAATTACAAAAAAGCTAATTCCTTCAGAAGTTAAATGGAAATTACAGAAATCTAAAGTTTATAAAAAAATCAGTGCTATAAAATTGGCCAAATCATCCAAACGTCTTGACTTATGTGCTGCCCAGTTTGCTTTAGTTTTGCATTTAGCTAAAATATCATCCTTAGAAAATAAAGTATGTTGCGAAATAGGTGGGGGATGGGTTTTAAGTCACGCTTTGATTTTATATTTATTAGGAGCCAAAAAAGTTATAGTTACAGATATAGAAAATAATGCTTATCCCCCAGCCATTTATTCCTCAATTCATAATGCTGTACCATCAATGGTTCGAGATATTCTTGCCCCTTTTGAAGAACATTCCCAAATTAGAGAGCGTTTGAATCATTTACTTTCTATAAAAAATTGGTCTTTCGAGGTTCTTCAGGATTTAGGGATTGAATATATAGCACCAATAGATTGGATATCAAAACCCAAAATAGAGACTATAGATTTTATATATTCTTTCTCAGTTTTAGAACATATTCCAAAGGATGATGTATTAAAGGTTATTCAAAATATATCTGATGTTCTAAATGATGAACAAGGTATGATGATTCATTGCGTTCATTTAGAAGATCATAAAAACATTTATAATGAACCATTTGAATTTTTGAAAGAAACTCAAGAAATTTTTACAAGAGAACTAGAAAGCGATCGAGGCAATCGGATCAGAAAAAGTGGATGGGAAACAATTTTCTTAAAAATTAAAGATATAAACTTTGAAGTTCTTTATGAATGGAAAAGAGTTGATAAAAAGTTGCCGAGTTTTATTGATTATTCCATACAGTATCAGGATGATGATGACTTAAAGATTAGCCATTTAGCAATATTTGGTCAAAAAAGTGAAAAATTATAAGCTGCTATTACTAATATTATTAACTTGTATTTTTTTAACTATTCTGATAGTGTATAGACCACTGTCAGATAGTTTGAGTGTAAGCTTTTCATCTGATTTTTTAATCGGCATTATTGTTGTAGTTTTTACGCTTATAATGACAGGTGTAATTGTTCTTTACAATTTCCACTTATTTAATCTTATGACCTTTCGGATACCTGGCTTTTTTGTTCTTGCTTACATTATTATGATTCTTTTACCGCTGCCATTTGTTTATGCTTCCCATGAGAATTCTTGGGCTAGTGATACCTTTTTGTTCGCTGTTCCTACAGCTTTTTTATTAACTATAATAGGAATTATTGTTACAAATAGATTGATTCCCGTATCATCTAAAAAATTAAATCGATGGTTGTCTGTTGCCATACCAATCAAGGCAAATATAAAATTTTTTAGTGTTGTTTTATTAGTATTATGCTTGATTTTGTTGGTTTTCTACATTAGAGTAGTTGGGACATTACCTATTATTCATGCAGTCAGCGGTGGTAAAAGTTTAATTGAACTTTCCTTGGCTCGTGAAAATGCTTTAAAAAATCTTCCCAAATATATTGCTTATACTGCTACTCTTCTGAGAGGTTTTTTATTTCCCTATACCACTCTCTTACTGTTCATTCTATGGAGAAAATCAAAAAATTATTGGTGGATTATATTATTTTCGGTATCATTTTTAGGTAACTTGGTTATGGCTGTAGCTACTTTGGAAAAATCTCCATTTGCAGCTTTTTTGATTATGCTTGGACTGACAGAACTATTGCTTAAAAAAGAAAAGTTTACTACAAAAAAAATTATTCCTATCATTATTATTGGATTTTCATTTCCTGTTTTTGTAATATTTTCGGCTAATCAATTTAATATCCAGATAACTGATTTACTTGGTCAAATTTTTAAAAGGCTTTTTTTTATCCCCACCGATGTTCTATTTTATTACTTTGACTATATTCCATACCAAGAAGATTTTTTACTAGGTAGAACTTTACCCTTTATTAATAAGCTATTTCCAGAAGGTTATTTAAATATATCAAATGCTATATGTGTGTATGCTGTTCCCGGAGTAATAAACCGAACTTGTAGCTTCAATGCGGCTTATCCTGGTGCGCTCTGGGCGGATTTTGGATGGTTGGGAATAGTTATTGGAAGTTTTTTGTGTGGAATTATCATACAAATTATTCAGTGGTTAATAGCTACTTTGCCAAAATCTCCCCCTACAGTTGTATCCCAAGCCATGATTATCTACCAGATAACAACTCTTTGCTCTACTTCAATATCAGCATTCTTAATCTCTGGAGTAGTTTATCAAATTATGCTTACTATATTTCTACTATTTGGTTCAGATAGTATGAATAAAAACAACACAATTTATAATCGAACAAGTAATAATTCATTTACATTATAGACATATCTATAAACATATCTTTTACCAGTTTTAGATAATGATTATAAAAACATTACTTACTTTTTAGTCTCAGACTAGACATATTTTGTAAATCTTTGTTCAAAACGATTAACGATATACGCAGTATTCAAAGTTTTCATTTTATGACAAATTTTACAGTGGCAATTGTGTCAGTTAATGTAGCACCAAAGAAAACGGTAAATGATAAGAACAACTTAGTTTAAAAGTTCGACCAATTAGATTTAGATCTGATAATGGTCTGTACACAGAAAGATACTGAAGGATTTGTTAAAACTTATACGAAGAATTTATCTAGTAACGATCAGGCAGCAGCTAATGCTGATGGCAGATTAACGACAATTTATGGTAAATCAGGAGAATTGTTTAAAGATTTTATTGGTTTATGGCTTGAATTAGCTTAGTATGATTGTCCAGTCTGGAATTATTTTAATTCTCTTCTAGAAACCGATCAACTCAGTCAACATACCTCAGTCATGTTAGGAATTGCAAAACTAATTAAATATCAAGATTATTGCGGTTTAAATTAATGAAGATATTAACAGTGATCGGCGCTAGACCTCAGTTCATTAAATCTGCTATGGTTTCTAAGTCTATTGCACAGCATAACTTAACTAATACAGACAAACAAATCCAAGAGGTTATCGTTCATACTGGACAACATTACAATACCAATATGTCTGATATATTTTTTTCAGAAATGGATATTTGCCCGCCAGACTATAATTTAGGTATTGGCGGACTTTCTCATGGAGCCATGACTGGTAAAATGTTAGAAGAAATTGAGAAAATAATTTTAACAGAAACTCCTGATTTAGTAATGGTATATGGAGATACTAACTCAACTTTAGCAGGAGCTCTAGCTGCTGCTAAACTCAAAGTTAAAGTGGCTCATGTAGAGGCTGGACTCCGCTCTTTTAATATAGAAATGCCAGAAGAAATTAATAGAATCTTAACCGATCGTATTTCCGACTTACTGTTTGTTCCTACAGAATCTGCAATGAATCATCTTTATCAAGAAGGCATTGCCAAGAGGAAGATTCATCTCGTAGGTGATGTTATGTATGATGCTGCTTTACACTACGGAGAAAAGGCTGAATCTAAAAGCAAAATTTTAGAACAGCTAGGATTAGCAAAACAAAAATATATACTAGCAACTATTCATCGTGCTGAGAATACCGACAATCCAACACGCTTGGGAACTATTTTTTCAGCGTTAACTGAGGTTGCTGAACAAATTTCGATAGTTCTTCCACTTCATCCACGTACTAGAAAAGCCTTAATACAAGAAGAAATACTTGAAAAAGTTGCTAGTCGGTTACAAATAATTGATCCAGTCGGTTATTTAGATATGATCGCTTTGGAAAAAAATGCTTCTGTAATTGTTACTGATTCAGGTGGGGTTCAAAAAGAAGCTTTTTTTTATCAAATACCTTGCATCACCTTGCGTGATGAAACTGAGTGGATAGAACTGGTTAAGTCAGGGTGGAATAAAGTTGTTCCTCCTTTAACAGCTAACTCTATTAAAGAGTCTATTCTGAATACGATATTTCAAAAATTATCTCCTCCAGTTACAGGTAGCTTTTATGGAGGTGGTCAGGCAAGTATGGCAATCGTCAAGATTTTGCAAGAAGTTTAAATTATGAAAGGAAATATTAAATACCTTTGTTTACAAGCTACGAGAGAGGGTCAAGCCAGCTACGCCCATGTTCACGAAATTATTAAAGGTCTTCGTCAGCGAGAGTGGGAAGTAGATCTATTTCAACCTTCATATCATAAAACTACTCTTATACCAAATCCTTTATCAAGACTTTGGCAATTTATAAAAGTTCAAATCTGCTTATGGTTTTGCACCAAAAATAATGTAGATGTATTATACATTCGTTCTCATTTTGCCGCTTTTCCTAGTGTAGCATGGGCAAAAATTAACAAAATTATTACTGTTTTAGAAATTAATAGTCCTTATGAAGACTTATTTTTGGCATGGCCTTGGACACGTTACTTTCGGTTTCTATTTATTACATTAATGAGAGTTCAAATGTCCTGGGCAAATCATCTTATTGTTGTCACCCCTCAGCTTAAAAGCTGGGCAATCGATGAAGTTGGGAATAAATCAGTAGATATTATTCCTAATGCAGCTAATATAAATATTTTTCACCCTAAAGCAACAACAAATCTTCGATTGCCATCACATTATGTAATTTTCTTTGGTGCCTTATCACCCTGGCAAGGTATTGAAACAATGCTTGATGCTATAAAAGATCCAAAATGGCCAACTGAAGTTCAGCTAGTTTTAGTTGGGGATGGGTTTGAACGTTCCCGGATAGAAGCTGCAGCTAGAAGTAATTCTAATATCATCTATTTGGGTCCAAAAGAATATTTAGAAATACCTGGAATTGTTACAAATGCTATAGCTGGCTTAATACCTAAAAACAACAAAGGAGAGCGAGTAAAAACCGGGTTATCACCACTTAAACTATATGAAACTTTGGCTTGTGGAGTTCCTGTAATAATTACTGATTTTCCTGGTCAAGGAAATCTAGTACAGGAAGGGCATTGTGGACTGGTTATTCCACCAGAAGATCCTGAAGCACTGGCTAAAGCTGTAGCCTATCTGAATGCTCACCCTCAAGAGCGAAAAGAAATGGGTTCCAAAGGTCGTCAATTAATTGAGCAGGAACATTCTTGGGATAAACGAGCAAGTGTTACTGAAGAAGTTTTGTTAAATCTACTCAATAGGCAGTGAACAAAATTGGGTGCAGCTAAAATTTAGTAGGGATTTTATAGAGACATCATTTAAGGAAGTAAAATAAATGAATACTGAAAATACCAACATTTTTAACGTAAAAAATATTTCTGAGTTCTTGGAAGTTTGGTTAACTAGGGATTTATTACCCTCGGAAGAAAAAGAAATTTTTCAGAGCTATTATTCTAGCTACATACGCTGTTTCAGTGATTACACAAAGTATCATTATAATCAGCAAACGAAAGAATTAATAAAAGTAATTCAAGAAAAACAATCACCTCATATTCTTGAGGTTGGGTATGGTTGTGGCACAGAGTCATTATGGATGGCATATCAAGGAGGGTTAGTTAGAGGAATTGATATATCATCTGATAAATTTAAAGTAGCAAACGAAAGAAAACAAATTCTCGAAAAGTATTCAGGTAAAAACTTGATCTGCTCGTTTGAGCAGAAGTCATTATTTGATATTGAAGAAGATGAACAATATGATATTATTTATCTAGAACTCTCTCTACATCATATAGAGCCGCGCGAAAAAGCTCTAGATAAGTTGTCAAAGTTACTCAAAATTGGAGGATTGATATTAGTAACTGAGTGTAATGCTTGGAATCCTTTACTTCAGTTTTTGTATTTCAAAAAAAGAGGCTTTAGCACAGTAAAAACTTTCAAGGATGCCAATGGTAAAGAAAATCTTTATGGAGATGAAAGAGTTTTTACTGCTAACTGGCTCGAAAGCTCTTTGCTGAAGAGAGGAATTTCAAGAAAAAGCCTACAATACTTCCGGTTGTTTCCCAATACTAAATTGGCAGACAACTTAATGCTTTTGGAAAATAAAATTCCGCAGTGGTTTGTTCCACTTTTTACTCACTATTCCTATACAGGTATTAAAAAATCTTAATCAAGATATGGCCAATATCAAAGTCACGTCAAATAGGGAAGTTTATAAACTTACCTATTTATTTATTTATGGTTAAAATTTTCTATTTTATAGATAAATGAAAATACTTTTTATAATTACCAGATCGGATGCTGTAGGGGGCGCACAACTTCATGTCAGAGATTTAGCATTAAGGCTTCTGAGAGATGGATATCAGGTCATGGTTCTCACGGGAGTCAGAGGAAAGTATAACGATTTATTAGAAAAAAGTGAAATTCAAAATATTGCTTGCCCAACCTTCAAAAATAATATTAACCCTTTAGAAGATTGGCAAACCCTCAGTTTTATCAAGGAAACAATTAGCCAATTTAAGCCCGATTTAGTGGCTACTCATTCCAGCAAAGCGGGAATTTTAGGACGCTTGGCTAGTAAGCAAAGCAAGGTTCCTTGTATCTTCACTGCTCACGGATGGTCTTTCGCGGAAGGAATTCCAGAACCAAAGCGCACCATTTACCAAGTATTGGAACAGTGGACGGCTAAATTTACCGATCGCATTATTTGTGTTTCAGAGTACGATCGCCAATTAGGAATTAAAGCAAACATTGAACCTAATCGCTTAGTTAAAATTCACAACGGTATTAGCGATATTTCTCCCGAACTCATCGCTACTCCTGGTGATAGCAATCCAGTTAGGATTGTCATGGTGGCTCGCTTTGAACCCCAAAAAGACCATAGAACTATGTTGATGGCACTCCAAACGTTAAAAGAAGTTGAACTAGACTTGCTTGGAGATGGACCTGATATGGAAACCTATAAAATAATGGCGAGAGAATTAGGGATTGCTGACCGGGTAAATTTTTTAGGCTTTTGTAGTAATGTCACCGAGCGACTTGCTCAATATCAAATTTTTGCCCTGATTACCAATTGGGAAGGATTTCCTATTTCCACTCTGGAAGCGATGAGAGCCGGGTTGCCTACGGTTGTTTCTGATGTTAATGGTTGCTCTGAAGCAATTCTTGAAGGTGAAACAGGTTACTGTATTCCCCAAGGAGACGTAGAAACTTTACGAAGTCGTCTAAGGACTTTAATCACTGACTCAGAACTCCGGGTTAAGATGGGTCAATTAGCTCGTCAGAGATATGAAAGAGAATATACCTTTGAAACGATGTATCAACGTACTATCAAAACTTACCAGAATGTACTAAAATCACACTCCACAGTAATTAACAATTAGCAGAAGTCAATCACCAAATTATTATGAGTATATTAATGACTGGATGTACTGGGCTAACTGGAGGTTTATTTTTAAATTATTTTGCCCAAGGGTTTCCAGAACGAGAATTAAACTGTCTGGTTCGACCTAATAGCGATCGCACTACCATCAGTCATGTAAATTTAAAATTAAATTACTACCTTGGAGATAGTTCAACTACTGAAACTTGGGAAAATATTTTTAGTGATTTAATTCCTGATACCATCATTCACCTAGCCCAACTTCGACATATACCCACTATTATTTCTTCTTTAAATAAATTTGAAAATTTACCGCGTTTAATTATTATTGGAACTACTGGAATTTATTCTCAATATAATGAATACTCACGAGACTACAAAACAGCAGAAAGTCAACTCCAAACATATCAAGGGTCTTATTGTTTACTTCGCCCCACGATGATATATGGTTC
The DNA here is from genome assembly GCA_964577705.1 of uncultured Mesohalobacter sp. GTDB lineage: Bacteria > Bacteroidota > Bacteroidia > Flavobacteriales > Flavobacteriaceae > Psychroflexus. Next base: position 1,157 of record CAZOAD010000050.1, on the reverse strand, counting down.
CCACCGAGATAAGAACCTGCATAAACTGATAAAGTTTTGCGATCGCTACGGCTTCTTTCCCGTCTTTGGTTCTGGTGACAACCTCGTGCAACCCGTTCATGCTGAAGACTTAGCCCAAGCCATTTTAACCGCACTTCAAAGACCCCATATCCAAGGGGCTTATGACCTCTCTGGTGGTACGGTTGTCACCTTCAGAGAACTGCTAACTTTAGTCGGAAAACTACTCGGCAAACCAGTACGTCAGATATCTTTACCCCTAAATGCAGGAGTCTGGTCAGCCATAATTCTGGAAAATCTTTTTAAAGAGCGATCACCTGTACGCCGCGAGCAAATCCTTCGCCTCCAAGAAGACAAAGCCTATCCCCATGATGCCGCCCAAAGGGATTTAGATTTTTTCCCCCGCACCTTAGAAGAAGGCTTACGTCAAGAGGTAGAGTTAATGCGTAGCCTAGGCATGATTTCCAGTTAGCCATGTATCTTGCGATCGCCACCTTGGTCGAAAATCAAAGGGGATGGAGCGTGAATCCAGAAATATCTAGAAAGGTGCAGGGGTGCAGGGGAGCGGGGGAGCAGGGGTGTAGGGGAGCGGAGGTGTGGGAAGTGTGGGAGGTGTGGGAGGTGTGGGAAGCCGCCATCGGGGTGTAGGGGCGACAGCATTCGCGCCATGAATTTTCGCTACCAACGCGCAACCTATTACGCGAATGCTTCGCCCGACGCCGTGGGGTGTAGGAGTGTAGGGGCGATCGCATTCGCGCCGGGAGTTCTCGCAACCAATCAGCAATCTGTTACACAGAATAGGGCGAAGCATTGGCCAAGATAAATTTGGGTGGGGATACAAACATGGTCGTGGCCAATGCTTCGCCCCTACAGGGGATAATAATACAGGGGACAATAATTTCGTAGGGGCGACAGCATTCGCGCCAGCCGTTCCCGCAACCAATCAACAATCTGTTACGCGAATGCTTCGCCCTTGCCCTTTGTCGTCGGGTGTAGGGTGTGGGGTCAGAAACCGGGTTTCTAGACAATTTGGGGTTTTTGGCGACAATTCTGGTCAGAAACCCGGTTTATCAAGATTAAGCGCTATTCAGTAGAGGTTGTTGATCTAATGACAGTTGTGCGATTTCCTTGGGATGAATTTCCATCAGTATGGATTCACG
>CAZOAD010000049.1:0-20084 GCA_964577705.1 uncultured Mesohalobacter sp. | reverse complement strand
TTACTTTTTTAATTCTCCTCACCTATTTTATACCTGAAAACGAATACCTCCCTACTCTTCATTTGGACCGTTAAAATGAAAAAGGAGGAACATCAACAATTGAATTTCAATTTTCAAAATTTGACATTTCACCTTAGAACATTTAATTTTTAACCAGCCCGCCTGACTGGCATTAGTCGGGCAGGTTGACCAGTTGACCAGTTGATACCTCTTTTTAATGAATACTTTTAATAGTATATAGAATCTTAAATTTAGTACTCGTATAAACTAATTCATTCAAGACTACTCAACAACTCACATTTTTAGCTTTCATCTCTATTCCTTAATCTTTATCTCCATTCGGTTATCTCCAGAATTGGTGTCGATTAATTTATTATAGGGATCAATACCAACTTCTACAGGCAGTTCATCAACGATAATTGTAAAATCATTCTGTATTTCTGAAATCAGTTTTTTCTCGAGATACAGGACGCTTTCCTTTTTTAAGCCGTCGATCGCATCTTTTGACTCTCCAAATATTCCAACCTCAATATAATCTTTAAGAGGAAGAGATTTTAATTCCTTTTCACCTTCATTAGTTTCTACAGTTAAGCCAACACCTTCACTATTGAGAAACTCTTTTTCCCCTTTTTCGTCAGATCGATACTTTAGGACATTAGCGTTGAAAGTCACCTCATATTTGCCATCATCGCGCACTTTGTAAGTGGCTTCAGTGACTTCATTATCATATAGCGTAATGGTTTCAAACATGTCCCTGATCAAGTATTGAAGGGAATCTGGAGTTTTTTCTTTCAAAAGGCTTACAAATTCAACGGAAGTCGTGTAGGGCGGTTCCTGGAAGGCGACCTTGTCGATATAAGAAGCTAAGATTGAATTCATTTTTTCTTCACCCAGGTAATCACTCATCGCGTAGAGCACCAGAGATCCTTTGTTGTAATGAATGTATTGCTGATTTTCGTTGAACATCAGCGGTAGTTCCTTCTGACTTTCAAATCGTCGACTCCTCAGATACTTGTCCAAAGCATCTTTTAAAAAGGTACGCATTTGCTCTGCCCCGTATTCTTTTTCTAATACCTTGAGTGAGCTATACTCAGACATGCTCTCAGACAATAAAGTAGCTCCTCGAACATTGGCTCCAATCACCTGGTGGGCCCACCATTGGTGAGCCACTTCATGAGACGTGACACTAAACGGATAATCTACGCTTTCACCGTCTTCATCATCTACTTTGGCAATAAAACCAATCGCTTCAGAATAAGGAACCGTGTTGGCAAAGGACTGCGCAAAAGACCCAGAGGTCAGTGGAAATTCTAATATCCGAAGCTGATTGAACTGATAAGGACTGAAATTCTTAGAATAGTAGTCCAAGGATTTCTTGGTTGCAGAAACCATTCTCTCTAGGTTATAGTCGTGGGGTTTGTGATAGAAGACCTGAAGTTTAACATCGTTCCACTGGTCCTCATAGACTTCATATTTTGCGGAGTTGAACGCGTAAAAATTTAAGATCTTTTTATCCATTTTATAATGGAAATATTTTCTATCGCCATCTTCCCATTCCTTTTGCAAGTAACCTGGTGCAATAGCAATTTGATCTTTGGAAGTCGATACAGTGGTCTCAAAATCTATCCAATCGGCATCATCAGAAATATAAGTATTGTCTAAAGCAGTAGAATCATAAGGCGACATCATTCGCTCCTTAGGCGCTAACCCGTATTTTTCTCGAGTCTTATTATTTTGAATTTCATAGCTATCGTTATAACCAAAACTTGGAAAAATGCTATTATTGATAAACGTTCCATTGGTTCTCACTGGAGAATTTGAGTTTAAAATCGTGTTGGGTTCGTTCTCCATTTCGAACTTAAATTTCACTTCTTCGCCAGGTTGTAAGGCTTTATCAAATCTGACAATTTCCAAATCATACAAACTGTCTTTTAAAACGGTTTTTCCTTTTTTTTCAAAGGTATAAGACTGTTTGTAGTCGTTCAAACTAATTACAATAGAATCAATGGGAGTTTGCGTTTTATTTTTCAGAATAAACTCTCCTTTAGCTTTTAGGTCTCGACGTTTTGGATAGAGGTCCAAATCTATAGAGACACTTGTAATTCTAGGTTGATTGAGATCTTTTAAATAGGCATATTGATTTTCATAATCGACCCGGAGTTGCTCTCGCTCTTTACCTGTATACCTGTCGTTCAAAATATTATCGTTGTAATAAATCCAGGAGCCAATCCCTATAAACACTAAAAGTCCTAGGCCTATAACCACTTTGTAAGAAGAACTCAAATTCTTCTGAAAGCGTTCTAAGCGCTGTTTTGCAGAATAAGAAACGCCTCTGCGATAAAACAAAATGGCTAGGGCATACAATACTACGCCCAAGGCTAGCCAGTAGATGCGGTAGATGTAAAATACATTGAGTCCTGGGCCATAACCTGCCATGTCAGAGTAAGTTGACCCACCACCACTTGTATATCTAAAAAGGCTTTGCTCAATTCCTAGCTGAGGGAAAAATGAAAGTAAAATCAGAAAGGCAAGAAGGGATACAAAGCCGACGATATGGTTCTTGATAAGGGTATGAAATAGGAAGGCCATGATTGTCCAGGACAGCACCCTCAAATAGTCGATTGCAAAAAATCGAAATAAGTATAAATCTATTTCAAATTTATAGTAGCCATTATAGATTTGAACTCCTACGGCCATCAATAAAGCCAACAGGTAAAATGTAGCCTGCATTTTGAAGACCGCAATGAATTTAGCTAACAAGAAGGACCAGCTAGGGAAAGGGGTCACATCTATAATTTGATTCATGTTTGCGCTTTTCGCTCTATTAATGAGCATGCCCACAATCAAAAAAGTTATGATGATCATAAATCCGCTCACCACTCCTGAAGCATTGTCCATCATCTCTCTAGTAACAGGATACGTAGACGTTCCGTAAATAGGAGTTCGTACGGCCAGAGTGATGAGTGTTATAAGTATAGTCACAGAGGCAAAGGAAATAAACACCCAGTTTTTTAAGATATAAGCGGCTTCAAAGCGACTGTGTTTCCAGGCCATTTTGAGCCAGTGCTTAAAGTGATAAGCTTTACTTACCTGTGGTAATTTGACCCGGGTTAGACTTCCAAAATTTCGTTTGATGACACGCTCAGCTTTACTTTTGAAGAGTTTAAATTGTAAAGCCTGCTGATTGAATTTGAATTTAAAAAAGACAAATGCAAAAATCAAGAGACTCACGGCGGCCCACAAGATCCGGTTATAAACAATATAGCCATGGAAAGGTAAATAGTTGTTGTTTCTGTCGAAAACGGTCCAGTATTCTGTTTCAAACCTAAGCGCCGAGCTTCCAAGTGGGTCGATAAGGGCAGCTAAGGTTTTGTTATCGATATCTGCTGTAAGTGTCTGAGCCAAACCTTGAATGATAATTAGAATCAAAACACTGATGAAGCCTATAAAAATATTTCTTGAAAAGGTCACAACGGCAAAGACCACAGCCCCAAAAAAGATCATGTTTGGAAGCACAAAAAGAAGAAGTGGCTGTATATAATTCCAAATATCAAAATCTGTAAACAGATCTGGATTTGTACCGGGAAAAACAGTCCCCAGATAGACCCCGAAGCAGATGAAGAGAATGATGATAATAATGATGCTGAGTGCGCTCAAAAATTTTGCAAATAAATAGCTTGCTTTTGTGATAGGGTAAGAATACAGCACTTGGTGCATCTCATATTTAAAATCTTTACTGATAGAAGCTCCAATGATGGAGGGCAATAAAAAATATAAAAAGACCGACAAGCTATTAATTAGATCGTTGATAGCTAAAGCCGTGTTTTGATAGGTAGGAGATGTGGTCGTGACCGTAAAATTATCGAATAACCCGCCTGCTGCAGCCATTGTAAAAAAGGCAAACAGGAACATAATGATGGAGTAGATATAAGTTATAGGGGTTTTTAACCAGGACTTAATCTCAAAAGAATAGATTGTAGAAAACATGTAATTTAAGATTAAGAGTTAACAGCTTCAGTTTCATCTGCCTTGAGGTGAACAAAATACACATCGCTTAAATCTGGCTGGACTTGCACAAACTCTTCTCCAGGCTTTACATCTCCGTAAACGCGAATATTCAAAGAGTTATCTTGATTATAATTTGAAGAAATCAAATTGTGTTCGGTTTCATAGGTTTCTAAATCTTCCCGATCTATGGTTTGTCCCCAAATCTTGCCGTTCAGATCCAGTACTGCATCTGCTGGTTTTTTGTGGCACAATAGTTTACCTCCGTTGAGAATAGCCATATCGGTACATAACTCTTTGACATCGTCTACAATGTGGGTAGACAAGATCACGATATGATTGGTTCCTATTTCTCTTAAAACGTTGAGAAAGCGGTGACGTTCTGCCGGATCTAAACCTGCTGTGGGTTCATCCACTATGATGAGTTTGGGGCTGTTCAGTAATAACTGAGCTATGCCAAAACGCTGCTTCATCCCGCCAGAGTAGCCGGCAACATGTTTATTTTTCACATTGTAAAGATTAGTGACCTCCAGGGCATAATCTACAATTTTCTTTCTGTCTGCTTTATTGGAAACTCCTTTCAATTCTGCGAAATAATGCAAGAGTTTTTCGGCAGAAAGCTTTGGATACACTCCAAAAGATTGAGGGAGATACCCCAAAACTTTTCTCAATTCCATTTTTTGATTAAGAATATCTATTTCATCCAAATGAATTTCCCCATTGTCTGGTTGCTGCAAAGTGGAGATGGTTCGCATGAGTGTTGACTTTCCAGCACCATTAGGACCCAGTAATCCAAACATTCCAGAATTGATTTCTATAGAAACATCATCCAGAGCTTTGACGCCGTTTTTGTAGGTCTTAGAAACGTTGAGTAATCGAAGTGTATTCATCAATAAAGGTTTTGGTTATAAAAGCAATCCCCTATAGGTCATATTTTTGATAAAATGTTACAACCCTTTTTAAAATGAAATGTCACTCCAACACTACTTTAAGCATTTACAAGTCAGAGTCGCCGGTCTCTCCATCGTATTGTGTTGCCTCGGTCCTGGCATCGTAGCCGATTTCACGTAAGTATTTAGAGAAAATATCGGTATAACCGTGAGTACAAATTACTTTTTCACAGCCAGTCGCTTTAATGCTATTGAGCAAACCATCCCAATCGCAATGATCGCTCATCACGAAACCTTTGTCTATGGCGCGTCGGCGTCTTGCCCCCCGGAAGGTCATCCATCCACTGGCAGAAGCGGTGACGTAAGGCACCATTTTTCGAATCCAGGTGCCACCATGTGCACTTGGAGGAGCGAGCACCAAATTTCCGTTTAATTCTTTTTTGGTGGTCTCTCTCGTTACGCGAGTGGTTTCCGGGAAATTGACCATGTCTCTTAGCACTTCAGTCATATTTTCTATGGCCCCGTGGGTGTAGATTTTTCCAATTTCTAGATTCAGGTGCTTCAGCAGTCGTTGTGCTTTCCCCAGTGAATATCCAAATAATACCGAAGTTCTTCCTTCTGCCTGATTTTCTGCCCACCACTGGTTGATGTCATTCATCACTTCCGCTTGAGGCTTCCATTTAAAAGCAGGCAGCCCAAAGGTACATTCGGTGATGAAAGTATGACACTTCACAGGTTCATAAGGAGTGGAAACTCCATCTGCTTCATCTTTGTAATCCCCTGTAAATACCCAGACTTCGCCTTTGTGTTCTACACGAATTTGAGAACTCCCAATAACGTGGCCAGCAGGATGAAAACTGAATTTGACATTATTAATAGTGAAGGGTTCTCCGTAAGATTTACCTTCCACATCAATTTCTCCCAACCTGTGTTTCATGATGGGAACATTATTGTGATGAGTGATGTATTTTTTATTTCCCCAGCGGGAATGGTCAGCATGACCATGAGATATAATTGCTTTATCGACTTTGCGCCACGGGTCTAAGTAGACATCTGCAGCCGCGCAGTAAATTCCATTTTGATTGAACGCTAATAAGGGTTCCTTCATAAACTTTTAAATCACATTTTTTCGATAACTTCTATATTTCCACCCAACTTGGTTTTCTGACTCAGTGTAGATGGATTTCCATGAATTTCAATAGATCCGCCAGCTGTTACGCTTGCAGAACAGGTTTCACTTGCATGAACAGTGGCTTCCCCTCCATAACTAATACTTACACTGGTGGTTTCAGAAATCAAATCATCTCCATCGTAGGAAGCGCCAGTTTTTACTTCAATACTAGTTGTCTTCGCTGTACCGACCAGACTTACACTTGCACCTGTTACCGATTTTACAGTGAGGCTCTCCACCTTTAATTCACCGCCAATATAACTGCCTTCTGAAGCAATTAAGCGGAGTTCTTTCTGATCTACTACTGAATTAAATTCAACTTCGGATCCATTTCTTGCTTTTAGTTCTTCAACTTCTTTAGTGTAAACGGTAACCAGGATTTCAGCTTCAGAAAAAATCTGACCAAGTGGTAAGCTGAGGTCCAATTCACCGTTTTTAATATCAATATTCACTTTATCGCGTTCCGATCCTTTGATTTCAATTTTATACTCATCAGCATTCGTAACGATTTCAACAAAGAGACCAGTAGATACTTTAATGGAGGAAAACTCTTTTCCCGGGGATACCGATTTTACTTGTGCAAATACTGAGATTGAAGCTATTAAAAATAAACAGGTTATAAGGTTGGTCTTGAATTTCATGAGGTTTGATTTTGGTTGAAACTCAAAAGTAATAGATTCTATATTGAGGGCGCATTAAATTTTAGCTAAAAGTTGAACTAAGGAATTTTTAAGGTTTAAGTATATTTGACCCAGATTTATAGGGTATGAAACTTCCAGAAGGCAAAAAAATTTATTTTTCCAGTGATAATCATTTGGGAGCACCAACGCATTCTGAAAGTTTAAAACGTGAAAGAATTTTTGTCTCTTGGCTGGACAGTATTAAGGAAGATGCGCATACTATTTTCTTACTCGGAGACCTGTTTGACTTTTGGTTTGAGTACCGGGAAGTCGTGCCCAAAGGTTTTGTAAGGACTCTGGGGAAATTGGCAGAACTGAAAGATTCTGGGATCGAGATTTATTATTTTGTAGGCAATCACGATTTATGGATGAAGGATTATTTTAAAAAGGAGCTCAATATCCCCGTGTTTCACAATCCACAGGTATTTGAATTCAATTCAAAAGTCTTCTTTCTGGGTCATGGAGATGGACTTGGCCCAGGAGATTTGGGTTATAAACGCATGAAAAAAGTATTTACAAATCCCATTTCAAAATGGTTCTTTAGATGGTTGCATCCCGACCTTGGAGTGAGATTAGCAAGACACCTTTCCGTTAAAAATAAACTGATATCTGGCGATGAGGATGCTAAGTTTCTAGGCGAGGACAATGAGTGGCTGGCCAGGTATGCTAAACAAAAATTGGAGACCAAACATTACGATTACTTTATTTTTGGCCACAGGCATTTACCTATGGAAATAAAAGTAGGAGAGAAGTCAACCTATTTCAATCTGGGCGATTGGATTGTCCATTACACCTACGGGGTATTTGATGGGCAAGAGTTTACTTTGGAAAACTTACAAACAAAAAAACCCTGACTACAAAGTAGACAGGGTTATAATTATAAGTTTATCGGAAGTCTATTTAATAGATTTCGATTCATTTTTAGTCTCGCCATTATCATCTTCTTTGGAGGCATCTTTAAACTCTTTAATACCACTTCCCAAACCTCTCATCAATTCTGGTATTTTCTTTCCACCAAATAAGAGAAGAATCGCAATACCAATGATAACCCATTGCCATGGTCCTACCATTCCCATTATTACATTAAGTGTATTCATAACTTTAAGTTTGATACAAAATTAGTGATAAAAATCTAAATCAAAGGTTTATGAATCTAAAACCTACATAAATTAACTTTATTCTATCTTTGTACGAGTTTTAGTTTTATGGAATCACCAAAAAAAGATAAGCGAAAAATTAAGCAGAAGCTGCTTCACAAGTACCGTTTGGTGATCTTAAATGAAGACACCTTTGAAGAAAGGCTGTCCTTTCAGCTTTCTAAATTAAACGTGATTATTTTATCAGCAATATCAGCTTTGCTTCTTGTTTCTGGAACGGCGTTATTGATCGCCTTTACACCGATAAGAGAATATATTCCAGGTTATTCATCTACTGCATTGAAAAACAAAGCCACTAAACTGACCCTTACAGTAGATTCGTTGACGACAGTTGTCAATAAAAACTCAAATTACTTTCGATCCATCAGAAATGTTTTAACAGGAAAGGTAGATTCTTTAGACTCTGAACAAGTTTACGCGCTAGAGGAGACGAAGAAAGTAGATCCTAATTCTGTAAACCTCTCCGCCTCTCAGCAAGATTCTATCTTGAGAGAAAAAGTAGAGCAAGAAGACAAGTACAGTTTATTAGAGCGAGCCACCTTCAAAACCAACTTCACGTTATTTCCGCCAGTTTCTGGCCGTATTTCTGAAGCTTACAATGCCGAGGAAAAGCATTATGCTGTTGATATTGTGACTGAAAGCAACGAACCCGTGAAAGCCACATTAGACGGAACCGTAATTTTTGCTGAATGGACCGTCGAAACGGGAAATGTTATCATCATTGAACATAGTTTTGGATTGCTCTCCGTTTATAAGCATAACGATTCCTTATTAAAAACTCAGGGAGACCTCGTTACAGCAGGAGAGGCTATTGCCGTTGTGGGTGATACCGGAGAATTCTCCTACGGATCACATTTGCATTTTGAACTTTGGGTAGACGGTTATCCTGTAAATCCATCAGATTACATCAATTTTGAAGAATAAAAACACATGTCATTAAAGTCCTTTGGAGCAAAGTTATTTGCCAAATACATAGCATCAGAAATCAAAAGCTGGTCTTCTCGCCCTGAGGACACCCAGCTGAAGGTGTTTAAAATGCTTATTTCTGAAGGGAGAAAAACTAAATTTGGGAAAGATCATCACTTTGATAAAATCGAAACGTTTCAAGACTTGTTTAAAAATGTTCCCATCCAGGATTATGAAGAACTCAAGCCTTATGTAGATAGAGCTGTAGATGGAGAAGAAGATGTGTTATGGCCAGGAAAACCTTTGTATTTTGCAAAAACTTCAGGAACTACAAGTGGTGCAAAATACATTCCTTTAACCAAAGCATCTATACCCAATCATACCAATGCTGCCAGAAATGCTATTTTAAGCTATATCGCAGAAACGGGGAATTCTAGTTTTGTAGATGGTAAAATGATTTTTTTACAAGGCAGTCCAGTGTTAAAGGAAAAAAATGGTATTCATTTTGGACGGCTGTCTGGAATTGTAGCTCATTTTGTGCCGAATTACCTTCAGAAAAACAGACTTCCAAGTTGGGCAACCAACTCTATTGAGGATTGGAATAAAAAAATTGATGCTATCGTAGAAGAAACATACGATCAGGACATGACCATTATAAGTGGGATTCCGTCCTGGGTGCAGACGTATTTTGAAAAATTGCATCAGAAAACAGGCAAAACAATAGGGGATTTATTTCCAAATTTTCAACTTTTTATTTACGGTGGTGTCAATTATGAGCCCTACCGTTCCAAGTTTGAAAATTTAATAGGCAGCTCTGTAGATAGTATTGAACTTTATCCAGCCTCCGAAGGTTTTTTTGCCTTCCAGGACACTAGAACTGAAGAAGGAATGCTTTTGCAACTGGATTCTGGGATGTTTTATGAATTTATAAAAGCAGATGAGTTTTTTGATGAGAACCCTGAAATTCTTACCATTGGAGAGGTTGAAGTTGGAGTCAATTACGTCATGATCATTTCTACCAATGCAGGCCTATGGAGATACAATGTTGGCGATACGGTGATGTTTACCAATACGAAACCTTACCGTTTAAAAGTTTCAGGACGAATTAAGCATTTTACATCCGCTTTTGGAGAGCATGTCATCGCTCAGGAAGTAGAAAAATCCATTATTGAGGCGTCAGAAGAATTTGATGTGCAAATCAATGAGTTCACCGTTGCTCCCCAAATCAACCCTGAAGAAGGCTTACCTTATCACGAATGGTTTATTGAATTTCAAAAGGAACCCAAGGATCTAGATGCCTTCAGAGTTAGAATTGATGAGTTGCTTCAGAAGCAAAATGCCTATTATCACGACCTTATAAAAGGGAGTATGCTTAAAACTTTAGTGATTACTAAAATTCCTAAAGATGGATTTCAACAGTACATGAAATCAGTTGGTAAACTTGGTGGCCAAAATAAAGTGCCACGGCTATCCAACGATAGAAAAATTGCAGACGAATTAGAAAAACAGATTTAGACTAATAAGACAATAACAACTATATGACAGAACCTTTTAACGTAGGAAGAAATAGAGCTCAAGAAAGTACAAATGCGATCGAACGTATGTACATCACAATGAGGCATTTATTCATAAGAGGGTTTTATAAACCTATGGGAGTCTCTGGAGAAACACTGCGCGAAGCTTTGTTGACGCTAAGACCTGAAATTTATGGCACAATTGGAGAATCTAAAGTAGAACTTAGCGGACTCCAGTACATTATTGAAAGACTTCCGGAAGGGATTGAAGAGTGTAGCTTTATCAACCTTACCAGTGATGAAGGGTACTCAAATTCACATTTTAAGCCTATAATACCACCAAAGCGTCGAAGAAATTGCTACAGGATTGATGATGAGCAAATGAACATCGAAATTACCCGGGGCCGTTCTGAAATCTATGATATCTTGACTCACCTTACATTTATGTTTATTGAGTCTCATAAAATCATGCAGAATGTGGTCATCAATGAAGCAGGACACACGTCCAGGGATTGGGAAAAATTGAAAGCTGCAGTTTTAAAGGAAGGGGATTTATCCCAAAAAGAAAAAGAAATTGCCATCACACATACAGCCAATATTTTGGGAAGAACCTTTGCTGAAATCAATCAAGTGTATGACCGTTTTGCTACCAAAGACAATCCAAATAAATTTCTTCACCTTATACATAGTCTAGGCAAACTAGCGATTCGTGAAGCTATTCATGGAGAGAAACGCGTCATCACTTTTAGTCCAATTGTGCGTGAGCGTTTAGGTCACCACATTCACGGTGAGGTTTGGGCCAATACTATCAAAGAAACGCTGCATAAGCATGGGTTGTTGAACAGAAAACTCCACATTATCAGTGCAAATATGCACTCGGTGATGAATACCCTTTTTTCCCCTATAGCCCTCAAAGAAGTGCTCAAAGAGAAATCAAATTTTCAGGTTTATGAGCAGCTGAGTAACTTTCAAAATGGAGAGCTTAGAAAGACCGTAACCGAAAAGGCCTTAGAAGAGGGTATGATTGAACTGAATGATAGAAGCGGAACCAATATTGATGTACAGATTTTTGATCTGTCCAAACTAAGTCATTACAAAGGCAATGATGAACTCAATGGAAAAGAAGACGCTCCCGTAATTATCGTGATGGATTATGCTTTTGGGGAACAGGCTTATGAAACGATGGATGAACTTCTAAAACCTTACAAAGATGGAGAGGAGCAGGTATACATGAATGTAGACTCAATTTCTATCATGGGGAAAGCCGGAATTCTGGAAGGAGGGAAAGGAGATTTAATGATTCCGGACGCTCATTTGTTTGAAGGCACGGCAGATAACTACCCCTTTCCAAATGAATTAAAAAAATCTGATTTTGAAGGCCAGGGCCTTCAAGTATATGATGGATCCATGGTTACGGTCTTAGGAACTTCGCTTCAAAATAGAGATTTATTGAAATTTTTCCATGATTCTACCTGGAATGTTATAGGTCTTGAAATGGAAGGGGCTCACTATCAAAAAGCGATACAGGCTGCTGCCAAGATGAGAGGCAATATTTCTGATAAAGTTAAATTGAGATATGCTTACTATGCAAGTGATAATCCATTAGAAACTGGAAGTACGTTAGCCTCTGGCGGGCTTGGAACCGCTGGTGTAAAACCGACCTATTTAATCACTGAAAAGATTTTAGAACAGATTTTTACTGATGCTGTTCAAAATTTAAAATCCTAATTTATGAAAACTGTCTTAGTCACAGGAGGTGCCGGATTTATCGGATCGAATTTTTTAAATCTTTTTGTTCCTGAAAATAAATACCATTTTGTCAATTTAGATAAACTGACTTATGCAGGCGATTTGAATAATCTTGAAGTTTCAGATTACGAAAACTACACGTTTGTAGAAGGTGATATTTGCGATGTTGAGCTTTTGAAAGAGCTCTTTTCAAACTATAAATTTGAAAATGTTTTTCACTTTGCTGCAGAATCTCATGTGGACAATTCCATTACCAATCCGGATGCATTTATAAAAACTAATATTACAGGCACTTTCAATCTGCTTCATCAGGCTTATTTACTATGGATGGAATCGCCCTTCAAATTTAGGCCTGCATTTGAAAACGCTAGATTTCTGCACGTGTCCACCGATGAGGTTTACGGCACCCTGGAAGATGACGAAAGCTTGTTTACAGAAGACACGCCTTACGCGCCCAATAGCCCGTATAGCGCTTCAAAGGCGTCTTCAGATATGATAGCTCGGAGTTATTTTCATACCTACGGTTTTCCTGTGATTACAACCAATTGCTCCAATAATTATGGACCTCATCAACACGATGAAAAGCTGATTCCAACGATTATTCGAAAAGCCATTCAGAAACAACCCATTCCAATATACGGCGACGGTAAAAATGTAAGAGACTGGCTCTATGTAGACGACCATTGTAAAGGAATACATCTGGCCATTCATTCTGGAAAACTAGGCGAAACTTACAATGTTGGTGGAAAAAATGAACGACAAAATATTTATATCGCTACTAAAATTTGTGAAATTTTAGACGATCTAAGACCAGAACAAGCGCCTCACAAAGAGTTGATAGAATATGTAACCGACAGGCCAGGTCACGACTTCCGCTATGCGATTGATGCTTCCAAAATTGAAGCCGAACTTGGTTGGAAAGCCAATGAAACTTTCGAAACAGGGATTAAAAAAACTGTGAAATGGTATCTTGCGAAATATAACCAACTTCAGAATTCATAAGTATGAAAGGAATTATTCTAGCAGGTGGCTCTGGAACTCGACTACATCCTCTAACCCTTGCCGTAAGTAAACAATTGATGCCGATTTACGACAAGCCCATGATTTATTATCCTTTGTCTACGTTGATGTCGGCAGGGATAAAAGAGATTTTAATCATCTCCACACCCAACGATCTGCCACTTTTTGAAAAGCTCCTCGGCAATGGCTCAACTTTGGGATGCAAGTTTGAATACGCAGTACAAGCTGAACCCAACGGATTGGCAGAAGCCTTTGTTATAGGAGAAGATTTTATAGGAGACGACAAGGTGGCTTTGATTCTTGGAGATAATATTTTCTATGGAACAGGCTTGGAGCAGTTATTACAAGACAATACCAACCCAGATGGAGGTATAATTTATGCCTATCATGTTCACGATCCAGAGCGATACGGTGTGGTAGATTTTGATGAGAATGGACAGGTAATTTCTATTGAAGAAAAGCCAAAACAACCTAAGTCAAATTACGCGGTTCCTGGGATTTATTTTTACGATAATGACGTGGTCAATATCGCTAAATCCATAAAACCAAGTGACAGAGGAGAACTTGAAATTACCGATGTGAATAACGCCTATCTTCAACGCGGAAAACTGAGTGTGAGTATTCTAGATAAAGGAACCGCCTGGCTAGACACGGGGACATTCAACTCCTTAATGCAAGCCTCACAGTTTGTAGAAGTTATTGAAGAACGCCAAGGCTTAAAAATAGGTTCCATTGAAGAAACGGCTTATAAAATGGGTTTTATTTCTAAAGCTCAACTCAAAGCAATTACAGCCCCCTTCATGAAAAGTGGCTATGCTAAAAACATAAACCCAAAATAAATGACAGTTAAGCAAACCCCGCTCAAGGATTGTTTTATTATAGAACCCAATGTGTTTAAAGACGAGCGAGGAAGCTTTTTCGAAAGCTTTAACCGCCAATCTTTTAAAGTAAATACAGGCTTAGAGATTGATTTTGTGCAAGACAATCAGTCCATTTCTCAATATGGAACGATTCGTGGCTTGCATTTTCAAACGGGAGAATTTGCTCAAGCTAAATTAATTCGCGTAGCTCAAGGTAAAGTTTTAGATGTGGTGGTTGATATGAGACCAGACTCAGTAACCTACCTTAAACAATTTGGCTATACGCTTACTGGAGAAAACAACCATCAATTGTTTGTGCCCAGAGGTTTCGCTCATGGCTTTGCTTGCCTTTCTTCTGAAGTTATTTTTGTTTATAAATGTGATAATTATTACCATAAAGCTTCAGAGAGCGGAATTTTATTTAACGATACAACCTTAGCTATCGATTGGCAAATTCCGAAGGAAAAGCAAATCATCTCAGAAAAAGACCAAAATCTACCAACGCTTGAAGCTTATTTGAACCCATGAAAGTTTTAGTCACAGGTGCCACCGGGCAATTGGGAAAATGTCTTCAAAAGCATTCCGTAGCCTATCCCGAACTTGACGTTTTGTTTGAGAGTTCTCAAAGCCTAGACATTACCTCCGAAAAGGCACTTGAGGCCTATTTTAGAACACATCAACCTGATTTCTGTGTTAATTGCGCGGCTTACACCAATGTGGAGGCGTCAGAAAGTAATAAGGACCTGGCGTTTCAAGTGAACGCAGAAGCAGTCAGATCACTTTCAAAACAGTGCAAGTTCTACCAAACCAAACTTATTCATATTTCAACCGATTACGTGTTCGATGGGCTAAAACAAAGTCCTTATCTCGAAACAGATTCAACCCATCCTATCAACGTTTACGGAGCCTCCAAACTTCAGGGTGAAGCCATGATTGCTGAATTTATGGATCAATATTTTATCCTAAGAACGAGTTGGTTGTATTCTGAATTTGGCCACAACTTCTTTAATACCATTTTGAAAAAAGCAGACGAAAGAGCAGAACTCAACATCACAACCGAGCAAACAGGAACGCCTACCAATGCCAATGATTTGGCAAGATTTATTCTGAATTTAATACAGAGTAATTTTAAAGCTTATGGTATTTACCATTACAGCAACCAGGGGGAGGCCACCTGGTATGATTTCGCCAGACTGATTCTGGAGCAACAACAACTTGAAAACGACGTTGATCTAAAAGCCACGTTTTCCTATCCAACCAAAGCGAAACGGCCTAAGTTCAGCGTCTTGGATAAATCTAAAATTGAATCTAGCTTCCAGATCAGAATTCCCCACTGGAGAGAAAGTCTGGTCGGTTTATTGAAGGAAGTGAAGTGAACTGGTGGACTAGTCAACTGGTCCACCAGTTCACTTCTTTGGAGGGGTTAGGGGAGGACTTCCTCCTTTTGCTCCAGAGGTTGAAGTAATTTCAAGGCCTTATCTACAGATTTTACATTATCGAAAGTGAGTAACAGTCGTAATCCGTTTCGGGTATTTTTTTCTTTCATCTGGCAAGTTCCCGGATGAGACTGCACGTACTGTAAAATTTGTCGAAAACGGTTTGAGTTATAAAATCCAGAGTCTTGATTGGCTATAAAGTAACCGATCATTTTATCCTTTTTGAGAACCAACTTTTCTAGACCAGCACTTGCAGCAATCCATTTTAAACGTACACTATTGATCAAGTCTTTAGCCTCCTCTGGTAGATCTCCAAACCTATCTTTAAGTTCTTTTTCAAATTTTTCCAGCTCTTCTTCAGTCTCTAGTGAGTTGAGTTTGGTGTACAAACTCAAGCGCTCTTTAATGCTATTGATGTAATCATCGGGGAATAAAATTTCAAAATCGGTATCGATCTGTGCATCCTTAACGTAGACTTTTTCCTCCTCGCTTTCTTCATCCTGATAGACGTCTTTAAACTCGTTGTCTTTCAGTTCTTGTATAGCTTCGTTGAGAATCTTTTGGTAGGTATCAAATCCAATATCGCTGATGAAACCACTTTGTTCGCCGCCCAGCAGATCTCCAGCTCCGCGGATCTCGAGGTCCTTCATGGCGATGTTGATTCCACTGCCCAAATCTGAGAATTGTTCTAAGGCTGTTAATCGCTTTCTGGCGTCATCGGTCATCATCGTCATTGGAGGGGTAATGAGGTAGCAAAAGGCCTTTTTGTTACTTCGTCCTACTCGGCCCCGCATCTGATGAAGGTCGGACATACCAAAATTATTGGCATCGTTAATTAAAATAGTGTTGGCGTTGGTCACATCCAACCCACTTTCAATAATCGTTGTGGACACTAAAACATCAAACTCGTTGTTCATAAATCGAAGCATTAGGTCTTCCAGTTTCTTGCCTTCCATCTGTCCATGTCCTATGCCTATTTTGGCATCGGGCACCAGGCGCTGGATGAGTCCCGCCACTTCTTTGATATTTTCAATTCTATTGTTGATGAAAAAGACCTGCCCGCCCCTTTGAATTTCGTAAGATACCGCATCCCGTATTTGATCTTCAGAAAAGCGAATCACGTGAGTTTCTATAGGGTAACGATTGGGAGGAGGGGTTTTGATAGTTGATAAGTCCCTTGCGGCCATCAGGCTAAACTGAAGCGTTCTTGGGATAGGAGTCGCCGTCAATGTAAGTGTGTCTACATTGGCTTTTATGGTCTTTAGCTTGTCTTTTACAGAGACCCCAAATTTTTGCTCTTCGTCGATGATTAAAAGTCCGAGGTCTTTAAATTTTACGGCTTTATTCACCAACTGGTGGGTGCCGATCACAATATCCACACTACCGTTTTCCAGACCCTCCAACACGCCTCTGCGTTCTTTAGCCGTTCGGAATCGGTTCAGGTAATCTACAGTGACAGGAAATTCGGAAAGGCGTTCCGAAAAGGTTTTATGATGCTGAAACGCCAGGATGGTGGTAGGCACCAAGACAGCGACCTGTTTACCATTATCTACCGCTTTGAAGGCCGCACGAATGGCCACTTCAGTTTTACCAAAACCTACATCGCCACAGACCAATCTGTCCATAGGCTGTTCCTTTTCCATATCGGTTTTCACATCCTGGGTAGCGGTACTTTGGTCTGGTGTATCTTCATATAAAAAAGAGGCTTCCAGCTCATGCTGAAAATGAGAATCTGGGCCATATTGAAACCCTTTCTCTAATCGTCGTTTGGCGTAGAGCTTGATCAAATCAAAAGCCACTTTTTTAACCCTAGCTTTGGTTTTCTTCTTGAGGCTTTTCCAGGCTTTGCTTCCAAGTTTGTAAACCTGAGGGGGCTTACCGTCTTTTCCGTTGTATTTTGAAATCTTATGCAGGGAATGGATGCTGAGGTAGAGGATGTCTCTATCGCCATAAATCAGTTTGACTGCTTCCTGCATTTTGCCCTCCACATCAATTTTTTGAAGTCCTCCAAACTTACCAATACCGTGATCGATATGGGTGACATAATCTCCAATCTCAAGACTGGTTAATTCTTTAAGCGTAATTGCTTGTTTCTTGGCGTAACCATTCTTCAAATGGAATTTGTGATACCTATCAAAAATCTGATGATCGGTATAACACACCAGCTTATTCACCTCATCGATGAAGCCCTGGTGCATGGAATGGACTAAGGTTTTGTAATGTACAGTCTGCTCCTGATCTTCAAATATATCGTTGAACCGCTTAGCCTGTTGGTCGCTGGTGCAGAGAATGATATTTTCGTAGCCCTTTTCATGTTTTGAATTTAAATCCTCGATGAGCAAATCGAACTTTTTATTGAAGGATGGCTGTGGAGTGGTAGGGTAAAGGATGGTTTGCTTTGGATTCAGGAAGGCCTGGGTTCCAAATTCAACCACTGTGAAATCGAGCAGTTGTTGTTTTAGAAGAGATCCTTTGCAAAACAATTCGTCTGGCTTGCTATGCTTGATATCTTCAGAGAGTTCGGCAAAAGCGTTTTCAGCTTTAGAGAAGAGCGTATCTAAGCTTTGGGTAAGCACATCTACGTTTTTAATAAATACAGTAGTGGAATCGCTGATATAATCTAAAAAAGATTGTCTGACTTCATCCAGCTGTTTTTTCTCCACATTGGGCATGATGTCGATGCGCTTCTTTTGCGTTGTAGACAATTGAGTTTCGACGTCAAATGCACGAATACTATCCACATCGTCGCCAAAGAATTCAATTCTGTAGGGCTCATCGTTGCTAAATGAGAACACATCGATGATACCTCCCCTCACCGAAAATTCTCCAGGTTCTGTCACAAAATCGACACGCTTGAATTTATACTCAAAAAGCACTTCGTTGACGAAATCCAGTGAAAGCTCGTCGTTCAGTTTTATTTTAAGAATGCTACGGTCCAACTCCTTTTTGGTGACTACCTTTTCAAAAAGCGCTTCGGGATAGGTCACGATTATAGAAGGTTTTTTCCTGGAATTGATCCGGTTGAGCACTTCAGACCTCAATAACACATTCGCATTGTCGGTTTCTTCAATCTGATATGGCCTTCTGTAACTTCCCGGGTAGAAGAGCACATTTTTTTCGTCGACCAGCTGTTCGAGATCGTTCAAGTGATAGGCAGCTTCTTCCTTATCATCAAATATCAAAAGAAAAGGACTTTCGGAGGCATGAAATGTATCGGCCTGAACGAAGGAAGTGGCAGAGCCTACAAGGCCTTTAAGATGGATATGGGTGCGCTCTTTAGAAACCAGTGCTTCTCTTAGCTCTTGTAGAGCGGGATGTTTTGAGATCTTCTCTGTGAGTTCAGCTTTTGTCATTGCGCGCAAAGATACTAGAAAAACTCAGATTTTTAGGACAGATCTGCCGACGTACAGCCTTTTTAATCTTCCTTTTTGTTTTGTTTTTTATCGTAAAAATTTCGTCTAAAGTTCCTGTTTTTTCTATCGTAGCGTTTGGTCCTGTTGCGTTTATTATTAAGTAGTACCAAAAGAAAAAGCACGGCTATAATTATTATAACAATAATGAACTGAGTATCTGCAGAAAATTGTTCTAACATGGCTTATTATATTTAATAGTACGTATTCATTCAACTTATAGAATTTAAATTCTAATGATAAAATCCTGTTTGACCTGTTCCTTTCTAAAAAACACTAGCCCCCATTGAAAGGTGTCAATTGTGATCTGAACTTCATCATGAGCCTTTATGCTTTCCCAGGCCATTTCCATGGAAGGTGACCAGTGGATATCATCAAAAATAAACAATGTATCGTTGTGTTTGTGCTTCAAGAGACTTTCAAAATAGTTGAGTGTGGCTTCACCATCATGATGCCCATCGATAAAGACTAAGTCGAATTTTTCTTCTGAAGTTATCCCTGCAAGATACTTAACAAAGGAGGAATTGACAGCGTTGATGTTACTTAGGTCTAGCTTTTTGAACTGATGTTGAGCCACTTCTGAGGTTGCTTTGCAGGCCTCGATGGTAGTTAACTTGACTTTAGAATTTCCAGCTATACTGATGCTACCCAAACCGATGGAGGTGCCCAGCTCAAGAGCCGTTTCAACAGAAAGGTAATCAACCAAACGCATCATTAATCGAGCTCGTTTTTTAGAAATGGAGACGTGTTTGGCTATTTTAGAAACCGGTCTTAAATCGGTTTTGAAAACTTTGGAGCCTGCCCCTACATCGTTCACCTTTATCACATCTTGAGATTCCAAAGCCTGTTTTTGGGCTGTATCCCATAAATCATAAGCTTGTAAATGTGCTTTGTTATAAAAACATTTTGTAATCAATTTGTAGACAAAAGGGGAGTGGATGCCGTGCTGATTCTTGGAAGACCACAAAAATTTTAGATAGGCTTTTGCTTTAAACCACATTCTTTTTAGGTTGATTTAACTGACAAAAATCATACTTTTTGAAGCATCATCAGCGTAAAATTGTAAAAAATTTACAGACATGCTTTTACAAACTATATTCGTCAACTGGTCTAATGGTGCCTTTATCATGACCGCTATTTTTGGCTTGGTGATCGCCAGCCTGGTAGGCTTTGTGATCTACTATATTTCTAAAGCTGCCAAGAAAGAACGAGAAGAAAAACAAAGTAAAGGAAACGCTTAAGCTTCCAGTTTCATCGATAATTCAAACCACTGCTCCGTTTTATCT
>CAZOAD010000048.1:2434-20797 GCA_964577705.1 uncultured Mesohalobacter sp. | reverse complement strand
GCCATTAGTCACTCCTTCAATCATGTTGTATACAAGTGATCTGTATAAACCATGTTTAGCTTTGTGCGTTTTCTTATCAGAAGGTCTTTCAAAGAGAATTTCATTATCCTCAATTTTGATAGTAATCTCGCTAAAAGTTTGTTTTAACTCTCCAAGCTTACCCTTTACTGTAATAGTATCATCTGTTAAATCAACTGTAACGCCTTCTGGAATACTAACTGGACTGTAACCTATTCTTGACATAATTTTTGTCTTTTTATATTAGTATACGTAACAAAGGATTTCACCTCCAACATGTTCTCTCTGAGCTTGCTTTCCTGTCATTACTCCCTTAGAAGTAGATACGATAGAGATTCCAAGTCCGTTAAGAACTCTAGGAATTTCATCGGAACTGGAATACTTTCTCAAACCAGGCTTACTCACTCTCTGTAATTTTTTAATTACAGGGTCGTTTGTAAACTTGTCATATTTTAAAGCTATTTTGATAATACCTTGGGTATCATCATCAATAAATTTATAGCTTAAGATATATCCTTGATCAAACAATATTTTTGTGATCTCCTTTTTAAGGTTAGAAGCCGGTATTTCAACAACTCTGTGAGAAGCCAAAACTGCGTTTCTAACTCTAGTTAAATAATCTGCAACTGGATCAATATTCATTTTATTGCATTTTTAAATTAATTACCAACTTGCTTTTTTAACCCCTGGGATAAGACCTTGATTGGCCATCTCTCTAAATGTAACTCTAGAAAGACCAAATTGTCTCATATATCCTTTTGGTCTACCTGTAAGCTTACATCGGTTATGCATTCTCACAGGAGAAGCATTCTTAGGTAGTTTTTGTAAAGCTTCAAAATCTCCAGCTTCTTTCAAAGCTTTTCTTTTCTCAGCATATTTCTCAACCATTTTCTGGCGTTTCACCTCACGGGCTTTCATTGATTCCTTTGCCATAATTATTTCTTTTTAAATGGTAATCCCAATTCTGTCAATAATGATTTTGCTTCTTGATCAGTCTCAGCTGTAGTCACAAAACTTATATCCATCCCTGCAATTCTATTTACTTTATCAATATTTATTTCAGGAAAAATAATTTGCTCAGTAATACCTAGGTTATAGTTTCCTCTACCATCAAATCCATCTGGATTGATACCGTTGAAATCTCTAACACGTGGTAATGCTGATGTAATTAATCTATCCAAAAATTCATACATTCTATAGCCACGAAGAGTTACTTTAACACCAATTGGCATTCCCTTTCTTAACTTGAAAGAAGCAACATCCTTTTTTGACATAGTCTGAACAGCCTTTTGGCCAGTAATTGTAGAAAATTCTTCAATAGAGTGATCTATTAATTTCTTGTCTGCAATTGCTGCACCAACACCTCTACTCAAAACAATTTTCTTGAGTCTTGGCACTTCCATAGTATTTGAATAGCTATACTCTTCACGAAGAGCTGGAAGTATTTTGCTGTTGTATTCTTCTTTTAATCTTGGTACGTAACTCATAATTAAATCACTTCATTTGTTTTCTTAGCAACTCTTACTTTTTTGCCATCTTCTATTTTGGTTCCAAGTCTTGTCGTTTTACCATCTTTTGTGATAAGTGAAAGATTAGACACATGAATAGGAGCTTCTTTTTTAGTAATCCCACCTTGTGGGTTTGTTGCAGAGGGCTTTTGGTGTTTAGAAATCATATTGACTTCTTCCACAATGGCCTTATCTTTTTTTACAAGTATATCTAATACTTTGCCTTCTTTTCCTTTATGATCACCAGCAATTACTCTTACTTGATCACCTTTTTTAATTCTACTTCTTTTCATGATGATAGATTTAAAGCACCTCAGGTGCAAGTGAAACAATTTTCATAAACTGATTTTCACGAAGTTCTTTGGCAACTGGACCAAATACACGTGTACCTCTCATTTCTCCAGTTGGATTCAATAAAACACAGGCGTTGTCGTCAAAGCGAATATAAGATCCATCTGGACGTCTTACTTCTTTACTTGTTCTTACAACAACTGCTGTAGAAACAGCACCTTTTTTAATGTTTCCATTTGGAGTAGCTTCTTTAACGCTGACTACAACTTTATCGCCAACCGAAGCATATCTTCTATTCGTACCCCCTAGGACACGAATAACTAAAACTGATTTTGCACCAGTATTGTCTGCTACTCTTAATCTTGATTCTTGTTGTACCATAGTTATTTAGCTCTTTCAATTATATCAACCAATCTCCAGCGTTTTGTCTTGCTAAGAGGTCTGGTTTCCATAATTCTTACTGTATCACCGTCATTGCAGTCATTCTTTTCATCATGCGCAACGTATTTTTTCGTTTTTAAAACGAACTTACCATACATTGGATGCTTTATTTTCTTGACTTCAGAAACGACAATGGATTTATCCATTTTGTTGCTTGTCACAACACCGATACGTTCTTTTCTTAAATTTCTTTTTTCCATTGTAAGTAGAATTAATCTAATTCTCTTTTGTTGATTTCGGTAGCGATTCTCGCAATTGATCTTCTGACTTTTTTAATCTCAGAAGGATTTTCTAAAGGAGAAAGTACATGAGTCATTTTCAAATCAGCCAATTTGGTCTGATGGTTTGTCAATTCTTCGTGCAGTTCTTCTACCGAAAGCTCTTTTACTTCAGATTGTCTCATCTCTATTTATTCTTGATAATCTCTAGCGACTATAAATTTTGTTTTTACAGGTAATTTTTGGGCTGCCAATCTCAATGCTTCTTTAGCGACAGCTTGAGGAACACCACCGATTTCAAATAAAATACGGCCTGGCTGTACGACAGCTGCCCAGTATTCTACTGAACCTTTACCTTTACCCATACGGACTTCAAGAGGCTTTTTGGTAATAGGCTTGTCTGGAAATATTTTGATCCAGATAGAACCTTCCCTTTTCATGTAACGCGTTGCTGCGATACGTGCAGCCTCAATTTGTCTTGCAGTAACAAAAGAAGAATCTAAAGATTTGATTCCAAAAGTTCCATTTGAAAGCCTGTGACCTCTTTGAGAGACCCCTTTCATACGTCCCTTTTGCTGCTTACGAAATTTTGTTCTTTTAGGCTGTAACATTTCTTATCTTAATCTTTAATGATTATTTTCTACGACGTGCTTTAGGTCGTCTCGCTTTTCCTTTGGTCTCATTCTTAGCTAGGCCAACCAATGGAGATAACTCTCGTTTTCCATAGACTTCACCTTTCATGATCCATACTTTGATACCCAACCTACCGTAAGTAGTGTGAGATTCTACCAAAGCATAATCAATATCAGCTCTAAAAGTAGACAAAGGAATTCGTCCTTCTTTATAAGTTTCAACACGAGCCATTTCAGCTCCGTTTAAACGTCCAGATACCTGAATCTTAATTCCCTCCGCATTCATTCTCATAGCTGCTGCAATTGCCATTTTTGTAGCTCTTCTGTAAGAAATCCTGTTTTCAACTTGTCTTGCCACACTGGTAGCAACAAGATGTGCATCTAATTCGGGTCTTTTGATTTCAAAAATATTTACCTGAACTTCCTTATCCGTAATTTTTTTAAGCTCTTCTTTTAACTTGTCTACCTCTTGACCACCTTTCCCGATAATGATACCCGGTCTGGCAGTAGTGATAGTAACGGTTACAAGTTTAAGCGTACGCTCAATAATTACGCGCGAAACACTAGCTTTAGTTAAACGTGCATGGATATACTTTCTAATCTTGTAGTCTTCTGCAAGATTATCACCGTAATCGTTGCCTCCGTACCAGTTGGATTCCCATCCTTTAATGATACCAAGTCTATTACCGATTGGATTTGTTTTTTGTCCCATAGTCTATCTAGCTTTCAGTGTTATTTTTTTCTCCTAGTATAAGAGTGACATGGTTTGAACGTTTACGTATTCTATGAGCACGACCTTGTGGTGCTGGACGTAGACGCTTTAACATACTGCCACTATCAACTTTAATCTCTTGTATAAAAACTCCAGCTTGCTCAAGATCTGCATCTTCGTTTTTAGCCTGCCAGTTAGCAATAGCAGAAAGAAGTAATTTCTCTAATCTACCAGATGCTACCTTCGTACTAAACTTTAATATTTGCAAAGCATGACCTACATCCTTACCTCTCACCAAATCGGCTACTAGCCTCATCTTACGTGGAGATGTTGGACAGTTATTCAATTTTGCAATAGCAAGTTGACTTTTCTGTTCCTTGAGCATTTCTGCTCTATTTCTTTTTCTTACTCCCATTGTTCAATTATTTTTTTCCTTTATTCTTGGAACCCTGGTGACCTCTGAAAGTACGTGTTGGAGAAAACTCTCCAAGCTTATGCCCTACCATGTTTTCAGTTACAAAAACCGGTACGAATTGTCTTCCGTTATGGACACCAAAAGTCTGACCAACGAAATCAGGAGTAATGGTGGATGCTCTTGACCATGTTTTGATAACAGATTTCTTACCTGAATCAAGGTTTTGAGCAACTTTTTTATCTAATTTATAATGGACAAAAGGTCCTTTCTTTAATG
Source organism: uncultured Mesohalobacter sp. (assembly GCA_964577705.1). GTDB lineage: Bacteria > Bacteroidota > Bacteroidia > Flavobacteriales > Flavobacteriaceae > Psychroflexus. Next base: position 16,286 of record CAZOAD010000048.1, on the reverse strand, counting down.
AACGTGCCATATCTTATTTCTTTTTACGCTCTATGATGTGCTTATTACTAGACTTCGTCTTAGAACGTGTTTTAAATCCTTTAGCAGGAATACCTTTTCTTGATCGCGGATGACCACCTGAAGATTTGCCTTCACCACCACCCATTGGGTGATCGACAGGGTTCATCACTACAGGTCTAGTTCTAGGTCTTCTACCCAACCATCTACTTCTACCAGCCTTACCTGAAATAGTTAATTGATGATCGCTGTTTGATACTGCGCCAACTGTAGCAATACAAGAAGCCAATACCATTCTAGTTTCACCAGAAGGAAGTTTGATAGTCACATACTTTCCTTCTTTAGCCATCAATTGAGCAAAAGTTCCAGCACTTCTAGCCATTACAGCTCCTTGTTCTGGTCTTAACTCAACACAAGAAATAATAGTTCCAAATGGAATTTGCGATAAAGGCATTGCATTACCAATCTCTGTAGGGACCTGTGAAGATCCAGAAACGATTTTTTGCCCTACCTTAATTCCACTAGGTGCGATTATATATCTCTTTTCACCATCTTCATAATTTAATAAAGCGATGAATGCAGTTCTATTAGGATCATACTCTACAGTCATGACTTCAGCCTGGATATCTTTCTTATCCCTCTTGAAGTCGATGATTCTGTAACGCTTTTTATGACCACCACCTATATAGCGCATGGTCATCTTTCCTTGGTTATTTCGACCACCAGAGCGCTTTCGAGACGCAAGCAGAGATTTCTCTGGCTTGCTAGCAGTTATGGCGTCGAAGCCATTGGCTACCTTAAATCTCTGTCCTGGTGTATTTGGTTTTAATTTTTTAACCGACATGTTTTAAGCTTATAGATTACTATACAAATCAATTGTTTCTCCTTCAGCTACTTTAATTATAGCTTTTTTGTACGCTGATGTTTTACCAGTTACCATACCCGTTTTTGTATAACGAGATTTGATTTTTGGGATAACATTCAAAGTACGTACTCCTTCTACCGTAACGCCATAAGCTGACTCAACTGCCTCCTTAATTTGGATTTTGTTGGCATTACGATCTACGACAAATGAAAAAGCATTTCTTAATTCGCTTTCATTTGTTGCTTTCTCTGTAATAATTGGTTTTACCAAAATGCTCATAGCTACTATTTGTTGAGATTATTTTGTAATTCTTCTAATCTGCTTTCAGTAATTAATAAAACATTGCTATTTAAAATATTGTAAGTGTTTAATTCTGAGACATTTACAACTTTAGCAGATTTCAAATTACGGGACGACAAATATACGTTTTTATTCGACTCATCCAAGACAAGTAAAGATTTTTTGTCTCTAATGTTCAGATTATCAAGAACATTAAGAAACTCCTTTGTTTTGGGAGCGTCAAAACCGAAATCTTCAACAATCATTAACTGATTGTTTTTCAGCTTTTGAGACAAAACAGTCTTTCTGGCTAACCTCTTCAGCTTCTTATTCAGCTTGAAATGGTAATCTCTTGGTCTAGGTCCAAAAACTCTACCACCACCTTTGAAGATTGGAGATTTGATACTACCAGCACGTGCTGTACCGGTACCTTTTTGTTTCTTTATCTTTCTTGTACTACCAACGATCTCAGCTCTTTCTTTAGCCTTATGAGTTCCTTGACGTTTATTAGCTAAATGCTGTTTAACATCAAGATATACTACATGATCATTAGGTTCCAATCCAAAAACAGATTCAGAAAGTTCTACCTCTCTACCTGTTTCTTTTCCTTTTATATCTAAAACTGATACTTTCATTACTTCTGAATAGTTACATAAGTGTTATTATGTCCTGGAACACATCCCTTGATAACAATCAAGTTCTTTTCCGGAACAACTTTCAACACTCTTAGATTTTGAACTTTTACTTTTTCACTTCCCATTTGTCCACCCATTTTCATTCCTTTGAAAATACGGGCTGGATATGAGGCAGCACCAACAGAACCAGGAGCTCTCAACATACTTTGTTGTCCGTGAGTTCTTTCTGAACCACTAAAGCCATGGCGTTTTACAACACCCTGGAATCCCTTACCTTTAGATGTAGCACTTACGTCTACAAATTCATTTTCTTTGAATAAGTCTACAGTGATGTGATCACCTAACTTATACTCTTCTTTAAATCCTTGGAATTCCATGACTTTTCGTTTGACAGAAGTACCAGCTTTCTTAAAGTGACCTAAGTCTGCTTTTGTGGCATTTTTGTCTGATTTGTCATCGAAACCAAGTTGAAGCGCTTCATACCCGTCAACCTCGTTGGTTCTGACTTGGGTAACTACACATGGACCAGCTTCTATCACGGTACACGGAATGTTTTTTCCGTTCTCGTCGAAGAGACTAGTCATGCCGATTTTTTTTCCTATTAACCCAGACATAATTAATTTTTGATTATTACTATTTATTTAAAAAAAATTCAGGACAAAAAATACGTTGCCCTGAATGTATTTTTCTTCCGTTTTTCCCTCGTCAAACGCTCGGGACATGTCTATTCTCAGCTCGTGAGAATATTATTGAGATTCCCGTTTCCACGGGAATCTATTTATACTTTAATCTCTACTTCTACACCGCTAGGCAACTCAAGCTTCATCAAAGCATCAATCGTTTTTGATGAAGAGCTATAGATATCAAGTAATCTCTTAAAAGAGTCTAATTGAAATTGCTCTCTAGCTTTTTTGTTGACGTGTGGAGATCTTAATACAGTAAAGATTTTACGCTTTGTTGGTAATGGAATTGGACCAGTAACAACAGCACCAGTAGTCTTCACCGTCTTTACAATCTTCTCAGCAGACTTGTCTACCAAGTTGTAGTCGTATGATTTTAGTTTAATTCTTATCTTTTGACTCATAATAAGCTCTAATTATTCGTTTAAACCTTTAGCACTCTTGATTACTTTTTCAGAAATACTTGCAGGTGTTTCTTCAAATCTTAAAAATTCCATTGTTGATGTTGCTCTACCAGAAGACAGTGTCCTAAGAGTAGTGACATAACCAAACATTTCTGAAAGCGGTACATCAGCTTTGATAATTTTCGCACCAGATCTGTCTGACATGTTGTTCACCTGACCTCTTCTTCTGTTCAAGTCACCAACGATATCACCCATATTTTCTTCTGGTGTTACCACTTCCACTTTCATAATTGGCTCAAGTACAATTGCACCTGCGCTTTTAGCAGCAGATTTGAAACCTAATTTTGCAGCAAGTTCGAAAGATAATTGATCGGAATCCACAGGGTGGAAAGATCCATCCTTTAGAGTTACCTTCAACGTATCCATTCTAAATCCAGCTAAAGGGCCGTTTTTCATAGCTTCTTGAAAACCTTTCTCTACAGAAGGAACAAATTCTTTTGGAATTCTACCCCCTTTGATCTGGTCCACAAACTGTAATCCTGGTCCTTCAAAATCCTCATCTACAGGTCCCATTTCGAAAACAATATCAGCAAACTTACCACGACCACCAGATTGTTTCTTGTAAACCTCTCTGATTTCTGCCGTTTTAGTTACCGCTTCTTTGTATTCTACTTGTGGTTCACCTTCGTTGACTTCCACCTTAAATTCACGCTTCAAACGATCAACTAAGATTTCAATATGAAGTTCTCCCATACCAGAAATAATAGTCTGTCCAGAAGCTTCATCAGTCTTCACCTGGAAGGTTGGATCTTCTTCAGCCAACTTTCCTAAAGCAACACCTAGCTTCTCAACATCGGCTTTAGTCTTTGGCTCCACAGCAATACCAATTACTGGTTCTGGGAAGGTCATAGATTCTAAAACGATAGGATGTTTCAAGTCTGTAAGTGTATCTCCAGTTTTGATGTCTTTAAATCCAACTGCCGCACCAATATCCCCGGCTTCAATAAAATCTATTGGCTCTTGCTTATTGGAGTGCATCTGATACATTCTAGAAATACGTTCTTTTTTTCCAGAACGGTTGTTCAATACATAAGATCCAGCTTCTAATCTACCTGAATACGATCTAAAGAAAGCCAAACGCCCTACGAAAGGATCGGTAGCAATCTTAAATGCTAAGGCAGAAAAAGGAGAATCTACGTGTGGTTTTCTTGTTTCTACCGCACCTGTTTCTGGGTTTTCACCTTCAATAGCTTCTACATCTACTGGAGATGGAAGATACCTCATAACAGCGTCAAGCATTGCCTGAACCCCTTTATTTTTAAAAGCAGAACCACACATCATTGGTATGATAGACATATCAATAGTAGCGGCTCTTAGAGCTGCAATAATTTCATCTTCGGTGATAGAATTTTCATCTTCGAAGAATTTTTCCATCAACTCCTCATCGTATTCAGCTACTGCTTCAACAAGTTGAGTTCTGTATTTGGTAACATCTGCTTCAAGTTCAGCTGGGATATCAATTTCTTCGTAAGTCATTCCGAAATCTTCTTCATTCCAAATGATTGCTTTTTTAGAAATTAAATCCACAACCCCTTTAAAGTCGATTTCATCTCCAATCGGAACCTGAAGAGGTACTGGATTTCCACCCAACATTTCTCTAACCTGGTTACATACATTGAAGAAATTAGCTCCCTGCCTGTCCATTTTATTAACGAATCCAAGACGTGGAACTTTATATTTGTCAGCTTGTCTCCAAACTGTTTCAGATTGAGGCTCAACACCGTCAACAGCACTAAACAAAGCAACTACACCATCAAGAACTCTCAAAGAACGTTCAACTTCAACAGTGAAATCAACGTGACCTGGAGTATCGATAATATTTACAATGTATTCGTGATCTCTATAAGGCCATGTACAATGCGTCGCAGCAGAAGTAATTGTAATTCCTCTTTCCTGCTCCTGCTCCATCCAGTCCATAGTAGCAGCGCCATCATGAACCTCTCCTATTTTGTGACTTATACCTGTATAATAAAGAATACGCTCAGTAGTTGTTGTTTTACCAGCATCAATGTGAGCAGCAATCCCTATGTTTCTAGTATATTTTAAATCTCTTTGTGCCATTATTTAGAATCTAAAATGTGAAAATGCTTTGTTGGCTTCAGCCATCTTATGCGTATCTAATCTTTTCTTAACTGCTGCACCTTCTTCTTTTGCAGCTGCCATCACTTCGCCAGCTAATTTAGCTGCCATAGTTTTTTCGTTTCTCTTTCTAGAATAGCTTATCAACCATTTCATTGCAATTGATATCTTTCTGTCTGGACGAATTTGTGAAGGAATTTGAAAAGTTGCTCCACCTACTCGTCTACTTCTTACTTCAACGTGTGGCATCACATTCGATAATCCTTCTTTCCAGATTTCTAGAGAAGATTTTTCTTCGTCTTGCTTTTTCTCTTCTATGATATCCATTGCATCATAAAATATTTTAAAAGCAATTGATTTTTTTCCGTCCCACATCATCATATTGACGAATCTTGTTACTAACTGATCATTGAACTTTGGATCTGGAAGTATGGGACGTTTTTTGGCCTGTCTTTTTCTCATGTCTTAACTTTAACTCTGATTATTTTTTAGGTCTTTTTGCACCATACTTGGATCTACGTTGTAGACGACCCTCTACTCCTGCTGTATCTAAAGCACCACGAACAATATGATACCTTACACCAGGTAAATCTTTTACTCTCCCGCCTCTAACTAATACTATCGAGTGCTCTTGTAGATTGTGTCCTTCACCTGGAATGTATGCGTTTACTTCCTTACCATTGGTCAACCTTACACGAGCAACTTTACGCATTGCTGAGTTTGGTTTTTTTGGTGTAGTTGTGTAAACTCGCGTACAAACTCCACGTCTCTGAGGACAAGAATCTAAAGCCGCCGATTTGCTCTTCTTAGTCATCTTGCGTCTTCCTTTTCTTACTAACTGTGAAATTGTTGGCATAGTTTTACTTAAATTGTTTTAAAAAATCTCTTATTTTTAAGGTTTGCAAATGTAGATATATAATATTAAAAAACAAATATTAATCAATTAATTTTCAGTAACTAAGAGAAACTAAAAAGACTCCTCTAATAAATGAGAGCAACCATTGTAAATTTCTACAGTAATATTGAGACGTCAAAAGCGTTTTCATTTACGACTTCTATTAAATTTTCTTTAAGCACCTAAACTTATCTATGCGCTTATATATTTATGTACTTACAATTGCTTTAGGACTCTCTAACTTGATGTGGTCGCAAGAAGTTAAGCTTAAGATCGAAATCGATACCCTATCTCCAGCTCTAGCACAATTCAACTCTTTCGACGATGCCAGGGCAAGTTTAAATTTCAAAATAGACAGTTTAAAACAAGCAGGCTATCCTTTCTTGACCGAAAAAACCAAGGTTATTGACAAAACCCTTTTGGTTCAGATAGACTTAAATCAAAAAATTGATACCATATATATGACAGTGGAGGACAAGCACATTCGACTCCTGCCTAAAAACGTGATCCTCAGAAATAATAAAATCAGTGTTCACTATTCTGAAATAGACGACCTATTGAATTTTATAGTGTCCAAGATGAGAGCAGAAGGCTCCCCCTTTGGAAAAACATCACTTTCAAATATTCGACTCCTCAAGGAAAATACAATAGAAGCTGATTTAATGATCAATACGGGCCTAAAGAGAACTATTGATAAAATCAACATCAAAGGCTACCCTCTATTATCTAAAACTTACTTAGAAAGGTATTCCAATCTTAAAACTGGCAAGCCTTTTATTGAATCTGAAATTCAAAACAAAACAGAACAGCTCAACAACATTCCTTTTTTAGAGGTGAAAAAGCCTACTGAGGTTTTATTCAAAAAGGATTCTACTGAGTTATTTATATATCTTGAAAAAGTAAACTCCAATAGTTTTGATGGATTTCTTGGCTTTGGAAATACGGAAGAAGACGGTTTTCAGCTCAACGGCTATTTAAATATGGTTTTGCTGAATAACCTGAATTTCGGGGAACGCTTAGGGGTAATCTACAAAAATGATGGTATAGGCCAACAAACATTTGAAGGCAACATCAACCTCCCTTTTATATTAAAGTCTCCTGTGAGTCTGGAAGCAAGCTTAAGGATATTCAGAAGGGATTCTTCATTTTCAAACAGTTCGCAAGAGATAAATCTTAATTATCAATTAAACGAAAAGCTCAGTTTGCAAGGAGGTCTTGAGTTTACCAACTCAACCAGCCTGGAGCCAGAAGATTTTAATTCAAATCCAGATGTAGTTAACTTCAATTCCACATTTTACGGGTTAGGGTTATCTTTTTTGAAGTTAAATTCCAGACAAGGCTTCAATGAAGACACCTATATAAAGTTAAGAGGATCAATCGGAGAAAGACAAGGGACTTTAAATTCTGATCAATATAAATTTATACTAGAAGGTCAACACCAGATCTTCCTGAATTACAGAAACAGGATTTATATTAATCTTAACAGTCAAATCTTAATATCAGATAGTTTCCTTAACAATGAATTATTCAGGTTCGGGGGGGTGAATTCTATTCGTGGATTTTCAGAAAATTCTCTTATCGCTAATCGTTTTGCAGTGCTTCAAACTGAATACAGATACCTGCTTGACGCCAATTTATTTGCGAATACCGTATTAGATTTAGGAAATTATGAAAATAAATTAGATGGATTTAACGAAAACATTCTCGGATATGGAATAGGTTTGGGATTAAAATCTAAGGCAGGACTCTTTAAGCTAGTCCTAGCAAACTCGATATCCGAGGACCAAAATGCTACGTTTTCAAACTCAAAAATCCACATTAGTTTTACTTCATTCTTCTAACCCATATTACCATTACGTTAACTTTTAACATTATAAATATTAAAATAATCCTAATTTAAGTTGCGGGTTTAACTTTATTTTTTGACTTTTGGCATTGGCTAATTCAAATAAACAAAAAAATGAAAACAAAGTTAAGTGGAATTTTAACGCTACTTCTAGCGTTGGTTGTGCAAGTAAGCATTGCACAGACCAAAACAGTGACCGGAACGGTGACTGACGACTCCGGGCTACCCCTTCCAGGAGCAAACGTATTAGTAAAGGGGACTACTGATGGAACACAAACCGATTTTGACGGGAACTATTCTATTGAAGCGAGTGCTGACCAAAGTCTGGTATTTACTTATATAGGGTTTACAACTAAAACCGTTAATGTAGGAAACAAGACTGAAATCAATGTACAAATGGAATCTGGAGAATCTCTGGATGAAGTAGTCGTTGTTGGGTTTGGTACTTCAAGAGAGAAGAAATCTCTGGGTTATGCAGTAAGCCAGGTGGAATCTGAAGGTTTGGAACAAAGAGCAGAGGGTGACCTTGGTCGTGTGCTAAACGGTAAAGCTTCGGGTATTGTCATCAACAATACCAGTGGTATATCTGGTTCTGCTACAAACATTAACATTAGAGGTTTTTTATCCGTTAATGGTTCGAATCAACCTTTATTTATTGTAGATGGTGTGCCAATTTCAAACGACACTAACCCAACCGGTAACTTTGTAGATGGTAACTCGGGATCTTCCAGATCTTTAGATCTAGATCCGAACGCTATCGAAAGTGTATCTGTCTTAAAAGGTTTTGCTGCAGCCACCGTGTATGGATCTCAAGGTAGAAACGGTGTGATTTTGATTACAACTAAAGCTGGCTCTGCTGGAGAGAGTAAAAAGAAAAATGAAATCACTGTGTCTCAAGGTATTTTCTTTAATGAGATCGCTTCACTACCAGACTATTCTGAACGTTTTGGTAATGGTTTTGATGGGGCTTTTGGAAACTTTTTCTCCAACTGGGGACCGGGATTTTATGAAAACGGCTTTGGAGGCTGGGGTGCTTCTACCAGTAATATTAGTCCTGACGGAACATACCCTCATCCTTACAACAGAGCAAACTTAGCAAATGTATTTCCAGAATTTCAGGGACAAACTTTGCCATGGCAAGCTGAGCCAGACAACGTAAAGGACTTCTTTAGAACTGGTGTGGTAAGAAATACTTCTGTAAATGTTGCCAGTACATCAGACGATGGAAAGCTTTCCTATAACGTCAACTTTGGCCATTTAGATGATGACGGCTTTACACCTGGAAACAATACCAGAAGAACTAACTTCTCTGTTGGTGGTAGAGCTTTGCTATCAAATAAATTCACTGTAAACAGTACGATAAACATAAGCAGAACTGACTTTAAAAGTCCTCCTGTAGCCTTGAGTTCTGGTTCAGGTACGACGGGTGACGGTTTGTCTGTTTTTGCTGATATTTTCTACACTCCTAGAAATATTCCTTTAATGGATCTTCCGTTTCAAAACCCAGTTACTGGAGCTAGTGTATATTACCGAAATGATGAAGCGATTGTGAATCCAAACTGGGTTGTGAACAATAGTTTTGTAAACCAAGTAACGTCTAGAATGAATTCTTCGAACACCATTACATATGATGTAAACGATAATTTAAACTTCTTGTACCGTGCTGGTTTAGACGTCTATTCTGAGCGTAACGAAACTGGACAAAACATTGGAGCAAATGCTGGTAGTATTCTAGGTAGTTACCGTTCTTTTACAAATACAAATATTGTTTGGGATCATAACTTCCAAGTCAATGGTAATTATGATTTAACTTCAGATATCAATTTAAATTTTACAACTGGTGCTAATGCTAGGTATCAAAAATTTGACCGTGATGGTGTGAACAGTTCAGGACAGGTGGTTTTTGATGTCTTTAGACATTTTAACTTTAGAGAACAAACACCAGAGCAATTTCAAACTTTTCAAAATATTGTAGGTTTATACGGAACTGCAGATTTAGAATATAAAGATTACTTGTATTTCAATTTATCTGCCCGTAATGACTGGGTCTCTAACCAAATTGATAATTCTCAGTTTTACCCGAGTACAAGTATTTCATTTCTTCCAACTTCAGCTTTTACTGATTTGAGAACAAAGAATGGATTAAATTACTTAAAGTTAAGAGCAGGTTACGGAACTTCAGCAGGATTTGATGACGGATTTCCAACCGTAAACACTCTACCATTAGATGCAAGATTCTTTACACCTCCTGGAGCAGCTTCACCTGTAGCTATAAACAGTCTATCTAGAAGGCTTGCAAATAGGGAATTAAGACCTGAACTATTTGAAGAATATGAGGTTGGGGTTGAAGCCAGAGCGTTTGATAACAGGTTAACTTTTGATTTTTCTTATTACGAAAGAACAACAACAGATTTAATCATAGATCGACCACTTGCACCAAGTACTGGTTTTACAGTTACTTCTTTCAATGTTGGTGAACTTCAAGGTTATGGATTTGAAGGAGACCTTGGCTATAGAGTGATACAAAACGAAGGAACTGGATTTAATTGGGATGTTAATATCAATTATACCAAATACCGTTCTAACGTTACCGATTTAGGACTTGAGCCTGGAGCTGATCCTGAGGATAGTGGAATTGTATATGCTGGTTTTACAAACGCTGTTGGAAACTCTGCTATCCAGGGACAACCATTTAGCACGATAACAGGATCTTCTATTGCAAGAGATGAGAATGGCAACCCATTGGTAAACTCTTCAGGATTATACGTTGTGGACCAAGGACCAAACATCATTGGTGATGCTACTCCAGATTTCTTGATGAACTACTCTACTACTTTGGCGTATAAGAACTTATCTTTAAATGCTTTGATCAGTTACCAGCACGGTGGAGATATTTATTCTGAAACCATTGGTACATTGCTAGGTAGAGGGTTAACTACAGATACAGATGATAGATTGGATACTTACATCATACCTGGTGTAAATGAAACCACTGGTGAAGTCAATACAACTCAAATCAACAACTCATCTTACTATTTTGATGTGGTTGGACTTCAAGGACCAGATGAAACAAGAGTTTACGATGGCTCATTTATCCGTTTAGCTGAGGTTTCTTTAACTTATTCTTTTCCTAAAGAATGGTTAGAAACTACTCCTTTTGGAAGTTTATCTTTATCTTTAGCTGGATATAACCTATATTTTGACGCTTTCAATACACCAGACGGTGTTAATTTTGATCCTAACATTATAGGAACAGGTGTTGGTAACGGTAGAGGTTTAGACTTCATCAACGGTCCAAGTGGTAAGCGATATGGATTTACTTTAAGAGCAACATTTTAAAACAATATGAAAATGAAAAATATAAAATATTTTATAATTCTGGCGGTAAGTCTTTTGGCGCTTCACTCTTGTGAAACCATAGACTTAGACAAGAGAAATAACCCAAATGCGTTAAATCCATCACAAGCAGATATCGATTTAACTTTGAACGCGATCCAAATACGTTTGGGTACATTCACCGAGGCGATTGGAGAATACGGTTCTGAATTTACAAGACTTAGAAACATGTTTGGTAATAACTACGCAAACGTATATAGTCCTGCCACCTTTAGTGGTGTTTGGAATCAGGCTTACGCCGATATCCTTAACGATATCAGATCTATGAATGCTCAAATTGAAGGACTAGAGGGTGAATTTGAGAAGCACACAGCTATCGGTGACGTAATTGAAGCTTATATGATTGTTACCCTGGTAGATTATTTTGGAGATATTCCTTATACTGAAGGTTTTGATGAATCCAACCTCTCTCCAGCTATTGACGAAGGTAGTGTTGTCTACCAGGCTGCTTTAGATTTACTCGATGATGCTATCGTTAAATTCCAACAACCAACAAGTGTGGACGTAGCCAACGATTTTTATTATGGCAGCATTCAGGATACAGAAGCGAGATATGCAACATGGGCAAGATTAGCTAATACGTTAAAAATGAAAATATACATTCAACAACGTTTAGTAAACCCAAGTGCAATTGCAGATTTTGATGCGATTGTTTCTACTGGAGACTTTATCCAGGAAGGTGAAGACTTTGTCTTTACTTTTGGAACCAATTTAGATAATCCAAACTCTAGACATCCGCTTTACAATGATCAATATGCTCCAGGTGGACCTACTTTACATTATATGTCTAACTGGTTAATGGATAGAATGGTAAACGGACAAGATGTAAGAGATCCAAGAACTCAGTATTATTTTTACAGACAAGTAGATGATGTTGCTTCGAATGTTGGACCTAATGGTGATGAAAAACGTTGTACAGTACAAACGATTCCACCTCATTACGCAAACAACAATGTGGTTTATTGTATCATAGACAACAACGAAGGTCTATGGGGAAGAGATCATGGTAGTGCTGATGGTTTACCACCAGATGGATTCTTGAGAACTGCTTTTGGTATTTATCCTGCAGGTGGACGATTTGATGATAATAGTTTTGAGATTATAGATGATAATAACTATGGTGCAGATGGGAACGGTGTTTCTCCTGTGGTCTTAGCTTCTACTGTTGATTTTTGGAGAGCTGAAGCTGCCCTATTTGGTGGATCAGGTGCTGCAGATCAACTTTTAGAAAGCGCAGTTACTAAGCATATCAATTATGTAAGAACTTTTACAGCTAGAAGTGCACAAGCATTTGATGAAACTACAATTCCGGATGCCTCAGTTGATGCAGATTATATTGCATCAGTTTTAGCAGACTTCAATAGCTCTGCAGATGTAAATGACAGACTGGATGTATTGGGTGAGCAATTTTTAATATCTCTAATAGGTAATGGAACAGATGCTTACAACTACTACAGAAGAACTGGATCTCCAAGAGATATTCAGCCAAACATTGAACCTAATCCAGGTCCATTTCCAAGGACTTTATGGTACCCTACTTCTGAAATACAAGCCAACCCAAATGTGTCTCAAAAAGAGGATTTGACCGTAAGAGTATTTTGGGATAACAACCCAGTAAGTGGTTTTCCAGTTAATAATTAAAAATATATAAAAATGAAAACACTATTAAGTAAAATAAGTATCGTTGCGGCCTTAGCCTTTGTGGTGGGTTGTAGTGATACAGACAGACCTATAGACGAGCTATTTGATGGTACTACTAGAGGTACAGTTTTAAGAACAGTAAATGCTGAAACTAGCCTTGAGTTTAACGTAGGTGTACCAAACCAAGTATCCATCGCTGCAGAAGTCATTGACCAAAGAGGACAGGATTTTGAAAAGGTAGATGTGTTTATGAGTTTTATAGACAACAATCTAGAGGATGGAGATGAGTCTAGAGATGAAGTTTTATTCACAACTATAAATCCAGGAGATTTTGATACAAGTGGAGAATATCCAAAGTTGAATCTTCAGTTTACAGGAGATGATATCAATAACTTTTTTGACTTGACAGCAGAGGATTATACTGGAGGAGACCGTTTCAATGTAAGATTGGAATTGGTAATGAACGATGGTAGAATTTTTACCAGCACCAACGTAAATAACGTAGTGTCAGGTGGGCCGTTTTTCCGTTCTCCTTTTCAATATAATATTACTGTAACATGTCCTGTAGGAGACTTATACACTGGTGAATATACAATTAGCTCTGTAAGTCTAGGTGTATTAGGTATTCCAGTTTTTGGAGTTGATGAAGTTGTCAATATTGAAGTTGGTGAAACCGGAACAATTAGAACTTTTAATGTAGTTCATATTCCTGGTGCAGGTGTTGGTCAACCCGCACAACCATTCACATTTGAATTAGTGTGTGGTGACATAATTATTAGAAATAATCAAGCAACAGGTTTAGCTTGTGCTGGTACTGCTACAGAATATGGACCTGCACCTGATGGATCAGTAGGTTCATATGATTTAGTAGATGATAGTGAAATCACACTTGTTTTTACAGATAACCAATTAGGCTCTTGTGGTGAAGGCCCACGAGTTGTAACCGCTACATTAACTAAAAATTAAATTAATAAAATTTTAAATTAAACTAAACCCGCTTCAAAAGAAGCGGGTTTTTTATTTAATACAAATTTAACTTATAGTTATAGTTATAGTTATAGTTATAGTTATAGTT
>CAZOAD010000048.1:1580-2424 GCA_964577705.1 uncultured Mesohalobacter sp. | reverse complement strand
TTATTAACAATAACACTTAAAATTATGAAAGCTTATGTATTAATTATTTTAGTATTAACCTTTAGTTTAACAGGATTCGCCAATAATCCAAAATACCCGGAAAACCTAAACAAAGAATATGTGGATATGTTTGAATCTGAATTTCTGATGGAAATGAAGTCCACAAACCTTATTATAGATATTGAAAGAAAGTTTGTTTCGCTTTTTGATGAAGTAAGTCAAGTAAATGCTCAATATTCTGAAACTAATGGTCATTATTATTTAGTTTTCGGTCAGCAAAATGGAGAAGAAAAGATTGAACTTTTAAAAATTGATAGAAAGGATATGATCAATTCCACTTATACGTATATCGATTTTGATGGAATTAGTAATTTAGATAGTGTTGAATATTGCTATACTGGTACTAGCCCAAATAATGGCAAAAATTGCCCAAGTTCATCAGAATGTATTAATGAATTCAGATCATCTACTCCATGTGCAGTTATGATATGTGGAGTTTGGAATGGATTTTTTTGCTTTAATCAATAGTTATTGTCTAGTCCTAAATAATCGATACAGATTATTTAGGACTAGACTCTTAAAAATTTGTGATAAACAACTTAAAACCATATATTTAGAGCAAAAAAGAAAAAATGAAACATTTATTTACAATTACACTAGTTGTCATAGGTTGCTTATTACAAGCTAATGCTCAAAGTGATGTCCTTGTAGACGTGTTGTCTTATGAGGCTGAACAAAGAGAAAGGGTTAATAACTTCATTGCTCAAAATCCGCAATCTTTAAGTGAGGAACAAGGAAGAAGACTTTGGGATGTCATTGATGGAAAACCCATCTATATTGAAGA
>CAZOAD010000048.1:0-1533 GCA_964577705.1 uncultured Mesohalobacter sp. | reverse complement strand
CTGATGGAGATTTAAACCTTGACCTTTCTGGTATAGGAATGGACATAGGGATCTGGGAAGTTGGTGGGATTCCTCAAACAGATCATCCAGAATTTGGTGACAGAGTAGGAGATTCCAGAATAAAAATAGTAGATACTATACCTACTAGTTTTCATGCCACACATGTTGGCGGTACGCTTATAGCTCGTGGAGAAAACGCACAGGCTGAGGGTATGGCTTTATCTGCCACCATGAGTGCTTATGATAACTTATCAGATGTAAGTGAAGCACTACGAGCTGCCAGAGATGAAAATTTACTTATTTCTAATCATTCATACGGAGTGCCAATCGCCAATATTGAAGGGGTTGAATGGTTAGCTGGTGCATACAATAATACCGCAAGAGCATGGGATGACCTTACCAACACTTACCCTTATTACCTGCCTGTTTTAGCTGGTGGAAATGATGGTAATGTAGAATATGAAGGAGGTATTGCTACTAGATACGATAAATTAACCACTAATTCAAATTCAAAAAATCTTCTCATCGTTGCAAATGCTTCAAATGTTTTTCTAGATGGAGAAACAGGTGTAATGACCAATGCAACAATTAATAGTGGAAGTTCGCAAGGTCCAACAGATGATGGTAGGATAAAACCAGATATTGCTGGACTGGGTACAAACATACTTTCTACAGCTCCCAATAGTCAATATCGTAGAGCTACAGGGACATCTATGGCCTCCCCAAATGTTGCTGGTTCTGCTCTGCTATTACAAGAATTGTATGGAAGATTAAACGACGACTTTATGCTATCCGCCACATTGAAAGGCTTAATTTCAGTGACTGCAGATGATGCAGGATCCGTTGGTCCAGATCCAATTTTTGGTTGGGGGGTCATGAATTCCAAGCGCGCAGCAGAAGCCATACTTAATGATGGTGAAGGTGACCTTATTTTGGAAAAAATACTTCTCGAAACAAGAACAGAAACCTTAAGAGTAGAGAATAATTCTGGTCTTACTATGAAAGTCGCTTTAGCCTGGAATGATCCAGCAGGTCCTACTGCAACAAATGGTGTTTTCAACGATAGAACTTCCAGACTTGTAAATGACTTGGATCTAAAAATAGTAAATCAGGCCGATACAGAGCAAGAGTATTTTCCTTGGCTGCTAGATGTTACCAATGTAGAGGCTCCGGCTGCGAAAGGAGTAAATAATGTTGATAATATAGAAATTATTGAAATCGATGAGCAAGGAATTTTCGATATTATAGTTACTCACAAAAATGATTTAAGACAAGGTGAACAAGATTATACGCTTATTGTTTTAAATGGTGAGGAACAACCACTTTCAAGCGCGACATTCAACTCTCAAAATATAACCTTCTGGCCAAATCCAGTGAAGAGTAGTTTGAATATTACCGCTTCCGAAATCAGTTTTTCAAAAGATGTACAAGTGTCTGTTTATGACATGGTAGGTCGAGAGATATTAAGTTTTAAAGATTTAGAAATTACCAATAATTTAAATCTGGATATGAGTTCACTTTCAAAGGGGATTT
>CAZOAD010000047.1:0-20845 GCA_964577705.1 uncultured Mesohalobacter sp. | reverse complement strand
CTCAAATCTTTTGAAGGGGGTCCCAAGGTCATGATTGTCTGGTGTGCCGATAAACTGAATACTGCGGCTTCCAATAAACTTCTCAAATTAATAGAAGAGCCGCCAAACAACACTTATTTTATATTGATTACAGAGTCTCCAGAAGATATTTTACAAACCATAAGATCGAGATGCCAGCGTCTGGATTTCCCACCTTTAGGAGAGGCGGATCTTGTCAATGGATTGGTATCAAAATTTGATATGACTGAGCAAGAAGCTATCAGAATTTCCCAACAGTCTGATGGTAGCTTTTCTAAGGCGGTTCATCTTGCAGAGCACGATTCTGACGATCAACAATTTGAACAGTGGTTTATTACCTGGGTGAGGAGTGCCTTCCAAGCCAAAGGAAATAAACATGTGGTTACAGATCTTTTAGACTGGTCTGACGAACTGGCTTCTGAAACCCGAGAAACTCAAAAACGCTTCCTTAACTATTGCATTCAGTTCTTTAGACAAGCTTTATTGAAGAACTACAAGGCCGAAAAGCTGGTCTTTCTCTCTCCTTATGATGCCAATTTTAAGTTTGACAAGTTCTCGGAATTCATCAGCGGGGCCAATATCACTGATATTTTCAAAGTCCTTGAGGACGCTATCTTCCATGTGGAACGCAATGGGAATGCCAAAATGATTTTCTCTGATTTATCATTTCAACTCACCAGATTTCTACATAAAAAATAAAAGCCATTCTGATTTGAATGGCTTTTATAGATAAAATATAAAGAAGACCGGGTTAGTTTTCAGTCTCTTCTTTAGTTTCTGTTTTTTCTTCTTTTGAACCTTCTTGAGCATTTAATTCTTCTAGGATATCCTGAGTGATGTCCAAGCCTTCCTTAGCATACATGATATTGGCAGACTCGTTGGATCCAAAAATATAGGAATACCCTTTTTCTTTTCCGTATTCAGCAACGAAATCTTTTACTTCTGAAATTAAAGAATCGATCGCCTGATCGCTTTCTTGTCTCAGCATTTGACTTTGTTGTTGTTGACGCTGTTGCAGCATTTGCTGTTTCTGCATCAATTCGTTTTGTCTTTGTTCTCTTTCTTTGGTAGACATTCTGCTCATACCTTCCTGGAATTCCTGAACCTCTTTTTGAAATTCAGCAGCAACAGAATCCAACTGATCTGACAGCGCTTGGCTTTTTTTCTCAAACCTAGCTTCTGTAGATTCCATTTTATAATAGTCCTGGATCAAAACGGTGTTGTCGACATAAGCAGTTTTGTCTGGCGTACAAGACATCATCGATCCAACTACGGCTAAGCTTAAAATTATTTTTTTCATAGTATATTAAATTTTGACAAATGTATAAAAAGTAGGCTGAGAATAAAGTTTTTATTACCATCATTAAAAACTATTGATAAAGGAATAATAATAAGTCAATTCTATTCAATAACTACCATTTATTTAGCTTCTGCTGGCTGATTTTATTTTCTTTATATAATTGACTATTAATAGCTATAACATGGTTTTCTCAAGCTTTATTTGGCTTCTTAGAGGTTTATCTTTTATTCGTCACATCACCGAAGCTTATCCTCCATCCTTACCACCTTATAATTTTTGGTAATCATTTTGCACTTGAGCATAAAAAAACCGTCTCAATCTTATTGAGACGGTTTTTCTAATTTTCTTCTTAGTTTACTATTGCTTAATTATTTTTCTAGACAAAGAACCACCTGAGGTTTCAATGTTTAATAGATAAACACCAGAAGATAAACTCGAAATATTAATTGATCGATTTGATACCGTTACTCCAGTATCTCTTCCTGTTAAGTCGTATAAAGTTGCGCTAGTCAATTCAAGACCTGAAGGTAGTTCTAAATTTAAAATGTCTTTAGCTGGATTTGGGTAAACAGAGATATCAGACAACTTAAATTGGTTAGAATTTAAAAAGGTATCTCCTATCAAATTCAATATGATATGATTATCTGGAAAACCTATACTAGCAAAGGTCCCTGGTGCTGTTAACCCACATCCAATTGATGATAAGTAGCCTGGAGCACTTTCCCCTAAGTCATTTACACCAATTCTAAAATCATAATTGTTGGGAGCTGGATCACCTGCAGCAATATCCACGGCAACAATAAGTTCAGTCGATGCATCTACAACAACTGCTTCATCAAATATAATTTCAAGTAACTGATCGTTATCAGCAGCCGAAACTTCAAAATCTTTAGAAGCAATTTCTGTGAGTGTACCCGCTGGAAAGACGTCGCTAGATGTATATAATCTTACAGTATTTGTAATGGTTGGATTCGTTCCTCCTATATCACTAAATCTCGCATAAAAGCTTATCCCTTGCGCTTGAAAATCTCCTGAAAAACCGAATTCTGAAGGAGTATAAGCCCTATAGAAAATATTATCAGATATAAACTCATCACCACTACCAGGTTGATCTTGTGTTGGATCAGACAAACATGCTACTCCACCACCCAATACAATTTCACTTTCAGAGTGTGATAATGTTTGTTGAGCGTATTGAGAATTATTAAAATCCCTGTTTTCACTTGGTGCATTACTAGTTGATGTAGTAAATTGTTGAGCATTCCCTAAGGTCATAACTAACAGACCTAAACATAGTGTAATTTTTTTCATTCTATATATTATTTTGAATTTTGCCCGAATATATAAAAAAGTTTACTCCATCTGGTTTTTTTTGAATAAAAACATATGAGATGAGTATTCTTTTGTTTGTTTTGCTGCCAAATTCGAAATTATTCCTCTCCAAATTCCTGCTGCTTTATACCCACTCACGTTAGATTCTGAAACCATTGAGATATAAATCGCGTCAAATGGCATTGGTCTTATTTTGATTAATTCTAAATTATGATGAAGACCTATTTGTTTTATGTTGTCTTTATTAAAATGCCAAAGGTGTCGCGGTACATCCCAGGCAGCCCATTTTTCTTTATAGTATTTTGCATCATAAGATTTATAATTTGGAACGGCAATAAGAATTAATCCACCTGGATTTAATTTGGATATTAAATTTTCCAGCGTTCGATCATAATCCTCTACATGTTCTAAGACATGAAACAAAGTGATAGCATCAAACGTTTTACTCACTTCAGATACATCATTGTATACTTTAATTCCTTTCTCTTTTGCTTTCTGAAAAGCAATAGGATTGGGTTCGATTCCTTCTGCTATTAATTTTTTATCCTTTACAAATTTTACAAAATCTCCAGTACCACATCCAAAATCCAGCATTGAATTTATTCCCGTAGAATAGTTTCTTAGCACATTCAATTTAGTTTTAAACATTCGTCGTTTCACCAAATTGTAAAGCAGGTGTAGCAGTGATTTTTGGTTTGATTGATGGGAAATATAACCGCCAAAATTGTAATAGCCAGATAAATTTTCTGGTACCGGTGTAGTTTGTAAGACCCCATTTTTATCCAATTTTAAACGGAACTCTTCCTTGGTGAAGGCCTCGTCTTTTATAGTCAGTTTTGTATAATCCATATCCGTTGTTCCACGTGGAACATTATCTACCCATATGAACTAAAAGCACAGAAACATCACTTGGATTGACGCCGCTCACTCTAGAAGCCTGAGATACCGTTCGGGGTTTAATTTTACTCAACTTCTCCCTGGCTTCATAAGACATGGACTTTAAAAGCGAATAATCAAAGTGTTCTGGTATTTTCACGTTTTCCAAGCGGTTGAGTTTATCAGCATTTTGTTTTTCCTTTTCAATATAGCCTGCATATTTTACCTGAACTTCCACCTGTTCTAGAACTTCATTATTCAGTTCATTTTCTTGAATGTAATTCTCAACACTTTCTAATTTTCTCATGTCTTGCATGGTGATATTAGGTCGAGCAAATATTTTAAACAGCTTTCCTTGTTGATCTACTTTAGCAGAATTTTTTTCTTCTAAAATAGGATTGATTTCATTAGTGGTGACACTTTGGTTTTCGAAGAACTTGACAAAAGCCTCGGATTTTTGTTGTTTGTCTTCCATCAATCTCATACGCTCCGAACTGGCTAAACCGAGTTTGTGAGACTTAGCGGTTAACCTAAAATCTGCATTATCCTGACGAAGTAAAGTTCTGTATTCAGCTCTGGAGGTAAACATTCGATAAGGCTCTTCTGTTCCTTTGGTGATCAAATCATCTATCAGTACACCTATGTAAGCTTCGCTCCTGGACAAAGTAAACTCCTCTTTTTCCTGCACTTTTAAGGCTGCATTGATGCCTGCCATGAGACCCTGAGAAGCCGCTTCTTCATAACCCGTAGTTCCATTGATTTGTCCTGCGAAATACAACCCATTTATTAGTTTAGTTTCTAAGGTATGCCTTAATTGAGTGGGTGGGAAATAATCGTATTCAATGGCATATCCTGGTCTAAAAAATTTGACATTTTCAAAACCTGCACACCGCTTCAAAGCTTTGTACTGTATATCTTCTGGGAGCGAAGTTGAAAATCCGTTGACGTAGTATTCCACTGTATTCCAGCCCTCAGGTTCGACAAACATTTGATGTCTGTCTTTGTCGGCAAATCTGTGAATTTTATCCTCTATACTTGGGCAGTATCTAGGCCCGGTGCTTTTAATCGCCCCGTTGAACATGGGTGATCTGTCGAAACCTTCTTTTAAGAGTTCGTGTACCTCATTCGAAGTGTAGCTCATCCAGCAACTTCTTTGTTTTTCTAAAGGTTTTGTTTCATTGAGGTATGAAAATTTCCAGGGGTCTTCATCTCCTGGCTGTTCGATCATTTTAGAAAAATCCAAGGATCTGCCATCCACTCTAGGCGGCGTTCCTGTTTTCATTCTGCCAGCCTCAAAACCTATATCTTCAAGCTCTTTTGTAATTCCAAAAGAAGCGCGCTCTCCTGCTCTACCTCCACCAAAGTTTTTATCCCCAATGTGGATCAATCCGTTCAAAAAGGTACCGTTGGTGAGAATAACTGTTTTTGCTTTTATCTCCAATCCCAAAGAGGTTTTGACCCCTTTTATTTCTTCACCTTCTACGATGAGTCCCGAAACCATTTCCTGATAAAAATCCAGATTTTCAGTTTGCTCAAGACGCTCTCTCCAATGTTGAGAAAACAGCATGCGGTCACTTTGTACTCTGGGACTCCACATGGCAGGACCTTTAGATTTATTGAGCATTTTGAATTGTATAGCACTGGTGTCCGATACCAATCCACTATATCCACCAAGGGCGTCGATCTCCCTTAATATTTGTCCTTTGGCAATACCGCCCATAGCGGGATTACAGGACATTTGTGCAATGTTCTGCAAATTCATAGTCACCAGCAATGTGCTACTTCCCATATTTGCCGCTGCCGCTGCTGCCTCGCTTCCTGCGTGACCAGCTCCTACTACAATAACATCATACGTTTCTTTAAACATAACTTCTAATTCTGTTCCACGTGGAACAATTTCATTTTATTTGTTTCTAAAGCTCTCATTTTTGCCTTTAATGCTTCGGTAGAATCGTCATAACCACAGCAGTGTAAAACACCGTGAACCATAACTCTTCTCAATTCAGTCTCAAAGTCAACGTTGAATTCTTTAGCGTTTTCTTTAACGCGATCCAGACTCATGTAAATTTCAGCTGAAATAAGCTCGTCTTCAGAATAGTCAAAAGTGATAATATCTGTATAAGTGTCGTGATTTAAATAGTCCTTATTGATTTCCAATACATCCTCATCAGTACAAAAAATATAATCAAGACCTCCAACTTCTTTTCCTTCGGTTTTGATAACCGTTTTCAACCAGTTGGTATACAAAATTTTGTCCTCCAGGTTGAAGTCGGTTTTACTGTAAAAATTAATTGGACTTTCCATCAAAGTAAATATTAATCAGCTTTTTATATTCAGGCTGCAAAGGTAATTGTTGTCTGTTTAAAATCTCGGTTGTGTTAAAATATTCTTTAGCCTTTTCTTCCCAATTGGAGGATGGTGAATTCAATTCTCTTTTTCGAGTTTCTGCTTCTCTGGCACTATCTTGTCCTTGCTGGTTGGCAGCCTTCTCTAGTTTTAAGAGTTGATGGTTGACGTTTTCCATCTGTTTTAGCAAATCACTACTAAAACCTTTCATCAATAGTTCTTGTTCCAGCCGATCCAAACTTTTCTCCAGCTCATTGGAACCCTCTTTTAAACCTAGCTGTTCAATTCTATCTTCCAATTGATCTCTAAGCATTTGTTGCTGCTTGTAAATTTGGTAAATTTCTCCACTCATTTGCTCTTGTTGCTGGCCCTGGTTTCCTTCTTGTTTCCCGCCTTCTTGCTTGCCATTTTTGCCTTCCTGAGCATCTTTTCTGTTTTCTCCGCCTTCTCCCTGTTTGCCTTTTTCGCCTTGCTTTGGTTGTTCTCCGTCTTTACCTTCTCCTTCCGACTTTCCTTTTTGCATTTGCTTTTTCAATTCTTCATGAGATTTAATGATATCAGACAACTGCTCTCCAGGTTTCCCGCTACCAGGTTTTGGCTTGCCAGAGCCAGAGCCAGACATCTGATTTTGCATTTGGTCCAAAGCATTATCCAATAGGTTAGATAATTCATTGGCGTACATCATCGTATACTGTTGACTGCTAGTACCCATTCTAACCTCGTTCTCTGCCAGGCGTTCCAAAGATTTTTCAATCGAAAAATTAATATCAGAAATCGTGTTATTTACGGTCTCCTGTATCATTGGCGTGCGCATGGCAAGCGCATACAAACTATCATCCACATGCTTAAAATTATCTCTGAGTTCAGATTGTCTTTTAAGCTTCGACGCATAGGTTGGATTGGAATTGGAAATGCCCTTAAAGTCTTCCATCAAGTCTTCTTGCTCTACCGAAAACACAATCAAGTTATCCAGAATTTGCCTGAGCATTTCAGCATCTTCGGAAGCTTGCTCCATGCTGGACGACATCATAGAAGCTTTCATTTTTTGAGAAAGCGACTTCATCTTTTCGCCAGCTTCTTTTTGCTTTTTCTGCCCTTCTTTTTTACTGGATGTATTCTCTTCAGTATCTCCTTCTTCAGATTCTGAAGATTCCAGGTTTTCTTTAGCCTCTTCCTGGTCTTGATCAATTTCCTCGCTCAATTCTTCATCACTACCAAGTTCCATAGGAGCCTTCAACTCTTCATTTTTTTCATCAAGCTTCTCCAATTCCTCTTTAAGGTCATCAAATTTTTCATTGATTTCTTCCTGTGCCTCAGCCGAATTTTCTTCAGACTCTGATAAGTCTTCTTGTTCTTTGGCTAAATTTTCTAATTCCTCCGCCAGTTTTTCTGCTTTTTTTTCTACATAAAACCGCTTGGTCAATTCCAGGAGTTGCTCCAGATTTTTTTCCTGCTTTTCAGATGCTCTGTCATAAGATTCCAATTTTTCATTGAGCTCTTCTTGATCGATTTGGTCTTTGAGTTTCTCCAACTCCTCCAGCATTTTTTGATTCTTTTCTATTTGCTCTTGGTTTTTTTCTAGTCGATCCTCCAGATTTTCTTTGGCTTGGTCTTGCTCCTCAGCATCCATTTTCTTAAAATCTTCCTTTAACCGCTCGCTGTAATTCTTCATCATTTCCATCTGCTGCTTTTGCCGTTGGATGAAATTATTGAGTTTTTGTCTTTCTGTATAATCCAGGTTTTTGTCCTTTTTCTGTTTGTTTTGAAGGTCTTTTATAGCTTTAGAATTCTCCTTACGCTGCTGCAATTCTTCAGATAATTTTTCTACCGAAGAGTTTTGTCTTTTTAGATTTTCGGAGGTTTCCTCAAGGGCTGTTTTTTCGCGGTAAGAAAAGACCTCAGATGTGGTAGATTTTCGGCCATTTATCTGGTCATTATCAAACACCACAAAGTAATATTGGTAGGCAGTTCCGGGCTTTAAATCCAATTCCTCATTAGGAAATGCGTAGGAAAACTCAGAATAATTGCCTTTGGACAGTGGAAGCTGTTTCTTTATTTTATCTTCCTGATTATCAGTATTATAATAGACCAACTGCAGGCTGGTTAATCCATAATCGTCGGTCAATTTTCCGAAAAAATAAGACTGTTCTACTAGTAAACTGTCTTTCTTCTGTTGTAATTTCAATTTTGGAAATTCATCTTTTACAACATCAATTGAGTAGCTTAAGACATCGTAATTACTGAAGTTGGAGTTTGATGTAGATATGGAGTAATTTTTAGCTCTCTTTTGAATTTGCTTTAAGCTAAATTCAGCGTTTTCGACATCAAACTTTAGCGTGTCGGCTTCACTTAAAAATTCGACCTGGTCGGTAGTTTCTGTCGTGATCACCCATTCAATTTGTGTGCCTTCTGGAACTGAAACATTTCCAGTACCAGAGATTGTTGTATTGCTCTGTTTGATGTAACTGGGATACGTCAGATTCATTTTCATATCCTTGATTACAGGAATATCCAAAGCATTCAGTTGATAGGTTTTAGAAGTCACTTTATTTGCTTTGAGTTGAAAAGACTTTGAGGTCTTTACGTTTTTGAAAGTATGACTGTAGACCCCATTGGATTCTTGAAGTCTAATTGCTTCTCCATCTACCGAAATATAAACATCCTCTGGCCTTACCTCACCAAGTGTTTTGACCTGTAATAGAAAAGACTGACCTTTTTTGGCGTCGAGATCCTTATTTAGAATAGAAAATTGAAAAGGCGCCGGTGCTTCGTAAGCCGTATTGTAATTTACGATGCGTTTGTAGCTGTAAGAAAAAGAATCTCCTAAACCAGAAACCCAGATCGCCAATAAGATGATGATGGGTATGAATAAAAACCGCAAGTACTTGGTGTTTTGACGAAAATTAATTGCCAACTGAAAAGGAACAGATTTAAGGGCTTTGGACTTTTGCTCAATACTGGCAATGACCAATTCGTCATCTGCTCCACGAGCTTTCAATTGAAGAATGTTTTTTAATTTGTCACTCACTTCCGGGAAGTGGTTACCAATTTGAGAAGAAGCTTCGGTAAAGTCAATCCCTTTAGAAAGTTTGAAAAGCTGGCTTGCAGGAATTAACATCCATTTAAAGAGCAAGAGCAGTTCTGCTAAAACAATTGTCCAGAACAAAAGCGTTCTAAAGCCAGGTTCAAACCAAAGGAAATATTCCAGAGCAGCTCCAAAAATGAACAGCAATAAACTAAATCCTACAAAAAGTAAGACCCCTTTGATCAAAAGGTTGGTGTAAAACTTTTTGATGAAGCGCTCTAATTTGTTTTCGATAATCTTATAATTCTGCATACTCTTCTCCTCTGGCTTAACTACGACACGCTAAGGTATTAATTAACTGGCTTATTTATAAAGAGTTGTCAATTTTTAACGCTAAGGGAGTATTCGTATTAAGTGAGAAATCATTGATATTTTGGATATATTAAACCAATTAACTATATTGAATTCATAAATTTTACATTTAGGTATTCTGATGAGCTATAAATTTAAAAGAAGATTGCTTTTAATTCTCCCTAGTTTGGGATTGTTGTTTATAGACAATATACTAGGTTTAAGCTACCTCATTTTAATCAACATCATTCTCGCTGTCATAGAACATCGAGAAAAGCAGGCTGAAAAGAAAAACAGCGCTGACGCCTGAACTTAGAAATGCTTCTTATTGTAAAGCTCTACTATATCCAGTTCTGTTAGCTGTTCTCCAGATAAAATACGTTGAGCAAGTGCTGTCTCATTCCCCAGATAATCGGCTAAAGCTTTTCTTCTTAGGCCGAAAAGACCTTGAGTGACTCTTAGCATTTTGCTGTCCCCTTGTTTTTTGAAAAGAGGGATGTAGCGGTAATATCCAGAATCAGGATCTCTCCACTCCCACTGGTAGTAAGTGAGTTTTCCCTGAACAATCACCTTCATAAAAACTTCTTCACCAAGACCTTCTCTGGAAATATAGGTCAATTTTAACCACTCAAAGTCTTCTTGGATCCATAGGGTTTCAAAATATGCATTTCCTTTTTGATAGGCCTTGAGGTCTGAAGGGCGGTATGTTTTTGGAAACCATTTCCCTTCTACCTTTAATTTTATTTTTTTGTAGAGTTGACCAAAGGGTTCGGCAGACCTATCCTTGACCTGGCCGTAAAGGGTATCTCCACTTTTGGTAACTACAAAACCCTCTTCATAAGCTGTGGTTTGTGCAGAAACCAATTCAGAAGAACAGAGGAAAACAAACCATAATATGGAAAGTATTTTTTTCATTGAAATGATGGTTTAGATGTAAAGTACTACTAATTGAATATAAAGAGATAAGTAAATATAATTGTTTATTCAATTAAAAAAAGCCTTCCAGATTTTGAAAGGCTTTTTGACAATATCATTTATAGAGAAATGCTTAAAACAAAATGTTGATCCCAAAAAATAAACTTGAGGTACTTAGGTTGAGTAGAAATGCATTATTTTCGTTAACGTTTAGATCATCTTCATTTTTAAAACTTTCGTAGCCTAATGCTCCAAAATTAGCCTGTAAGAAGATTTGATCTGAAACGAAGTAATTAATACCAGGTCGGAATCCCACAAAAAATGAGTCAAAATCAGTCTCACTTGTTCCAATGCTTCTTTTATTGGTTTGTTTTCCAAACGAGTAACTTAGTTCTCCCTTAATGCTCAAAGCAAAATCTGCATTGAGGGGGAAGAATTTTTCAATATAAGGCGTAAACCCAAATGAATTTGCTTCAGAAGTTCGATCATCTGTCACTTGATTAAACTCTGATTTGGAGTAATTGTACGAAACTCCCAAACCTACCAACAAATTATCAGCCACAGCATAGCCTAGTTCTGGACTGATGCTAAAGTTAAAATTTTCAGAAGAACTATTTTCAAAATCAATGCGGTCAATATCTCTTTGACTACTATTGATTGAAAAGCTACCTTCAAGATTCCATTGCCCTTTCTGGATTGTAAAATTGTCTTGATCGTCTTGGGCAAAGCCAAAGCTTGCCACTAGTAAACACATAAACGTACATAGTTTTTTCATAAATATTGAATTTTAGTTAGTATTGATCCAACCAAAACAATAGGCATGCCAAAAATTAATTTGTCGTTCAGTATTATAAAACCAATATCTGAAATCAAATAAATATGATTTCGCTGGAGTGTGTAATAACAGCTTATTCAGGCTTTTTAGTAAATCTGCTATAAATACTATTGATCTTTAAAAAACAGACCAACTGTAAAATAGAGTTTCCAATTTCTAGAGATGTACCTCTAACAGGTTATCAATGCTGTCTTTAAATGCTGTAGGATTATCCACGAACAAAGCTAATTTCTTATAAGCCTTCTTTGTTCCGTAAAGTCCAAGCAGCTCGTTTTCTTTTTTTAAACTAAGGATAAGATTATGGCTTTCGAGA
The DNA here is from genome assembly GCA_964577705.1 of uncultured Mesohalobacter sp. Classification (GTDB taxonomy): domain Bacteria; phylum Bacteroidota; class Bacteroidia; order Flavobacteriales; family Flavobacteriaceae; genus Psychroflexus. The sequence continues at coordinate 9,534 of CAZOAD010000047.1, read as the reverse complement.
TCACCTAAAATCGATAGCTTTCGGGTGTTATGATCTAACTCTAAGTCCTTAGAGGAAGCTTCAACGGTAGCAATATTACTAAGGTCTATAGTCGTTTCACTCATGATTCCATATCGCAAGTAAAGCTTATCGCCTTCTATGGAGATAGGCCGGAAGAGCATGGATTTTAAAAATCCTAAAAGTTGAATTGCAGAATAAAGGCTCAAACAGGTCAACACCCAGGCCGCCAGTACACTCCACATGGAGAGCAATATGTGGAACACCAGCGTCTCGATGGCTATCAAAAAGATCAGAACCATGAGCAAAGCAGGGGTTCCGCTGTCTTTATGGTAGGAGAATTCATTAGGTTTTAGACCTCGCCTTTTCCAGGTGATGAATCCGTAGTAAATCACAGAAATTTCCATGACTACTGGCATGACTGCAGCTTTAGGAAGCATATCTCTACAAGTCGTTTTGAGGGTGGTAAAGAAATCGAGAGATTCAGTTGAATTGGCTTTAAACTGCCTCACTGCCTTTCTCACTTTTAAGATCACAAAGGTGAGGGCTGAGAGTTCAATAACAGGCAACGCCCAGGTTTTAAAGAGATCCAAATACATCTGATTTTCCTCAGGTAAAAGGTAAGAACCGATGAGAACGCCAAGAATCATAACTGGCAAAACTGTCGTCTTAGGTATTTTAGAGGTTCGGATGAGCAAAAAATAAACCAATGGGATCGTGAGCACTAAGTCGATTGTAATGGCTAAACTAAGACTTTCACTTCCACTCATAAAAGGGGATCTTATCAAAAAGATCAATACCGTCAGAAGTCCCAAAGGGATGCCCAACCGGTAAATATTAGGATTAAATGTCAGGGTTTTATTCATCGAAGTTGGCTTTGGTCTTTCGTATAGATGTCTAAGCTTTGTTTCTTTTCGGGTGGTGTTTTAATTCGCAGCTTAATTTTGGAATAGACCCATACCTCATTTATTTTATCGGCGGTGATGTCCATTCGTGCGCTTCCTTTAGACCCCGTAATTTTTACGGTTGAATTAACCCTGAGATTGTTATTGGAATACTGAACTTCACCTTCCAAAATAGCAAGTTTATCCATGGGTTCGAGTTCGCCAAGCAAGTCAGTCGCCTTCGGATGGGAGTTGACTTTTTCTAAGGCGGCATCATAGAGCTCAGTATCGGCATAGGCCTGAGCTAAATCTACACCAACTTTACTCATTCCAGAAGAGAAGAACGTAATGATTACAACCAATAAAAGGCCTGTAACAGGAACAATCCACTTCCAATGGATGCTCCACCAGCTTTTGTGATGGATGGTTTTATTGCTCATAGTGATAGCAAAATAAGAGGTTTAAACCTTTTGAAACGACCTACTAAAGATAAGCAAACTTTCGAGTTGTGTTCTTTTATTAAAGGTGTAAACAAAAAAAACTATACCACTAAAAATTGTTTTCTTATCAAGTTTACTTTCTACATGTAATTAATATTTGCCAAAGCCTTAGTCTATCTGTACTGCTTGCAAATGCAATAGGTTTTGCTAGGGCTGGTTGTTATGTCTTAGAATTTCTACAATACGATTTATAATAATCTCCGATAAATTCCATTCGTAACCTTCAAAATCTGTGGTGTTGATAAATTGAATCACCACCGCATCAATGTCTTTATGGTACTCGGCTAGGCTTTGATAACCAACGACCAATCCACCGTGATTATATTGGTAGGGATAGATCGCCTCTTCTTCCTTACTAAAAACCGACCTATCGTTTAAGGCTCGTAAAAATATACCTACATCTTCTGCGGTGGCCAGCATACCATATTCGCGGGCTTTAAAGTCTTCTTCATAGCCAACGTAGTATCCACTCATCACCTCATCTAAATCAACTTCAGTAATAGAAAAGTAGGTATTTTTAAGCTCCAGGGGAGTTAATATTTTTTCTTTGATATAACGGTTGTGGTTGTATCCTAAAACATCATCCATAATGCTTCTAAGCAATAGATAATTGGTATTAGAGTACTCATAGTCTTCACCAGGTGGAAACCTGGCTGGTAGGTCGAGCGCAAAATCTAAGGCCTTTTTTCCATTCTCTTCTTCGTTCTCCCAAAACGTTGGATTGTCGGTAAAATTTGGAATTCCAGAACGGTGCTGTATCATCATCTTCAAGGTGATTTCTTCAGCATTTTCAATTCTACCTTTGAGTTCTGGAAGATAATTTGCCAGAGTTTTATCAAAAGACAAACGCTTTTCAGCTACCAGTTTAGTTGCTGCCACAGCGGTGTACAACTTACTAATACTGGCAATCTTAAACAAGGAGTTGGGGTCGGCAGGTATCTTTTTTTCTCTGTCGTTCCAGCCGCCAGAATAAAAAGCAGGGGGTTTCCCCGTCTGGTCAACATAAACGATCATGCCCTCAAACCCATAGCCTATAGCTTCCTCTACCTGCTCTTGTACAGTATCAGGAAGTGGTAAAATCCAGGCCTTCACCAAAATCCAGGGTACAAAATAAAGCGATATCACGGTTCCTACTAGCAGCAAGATCCGCACGGTCCATTTGGCTTTGGTGTTTTTGATCATTGCCTTGCTTTTCTCATTACTGTCACTAATGGTTAAATATACATGATTTATGATTTAGCTAAAGCAATTTTTTTTGAGGACTGGCTGACAAGTGGTTGAAACCAATCGTTTTTTCAAATAAGGGCTTAAAACGACTCATTGTTTAGAGTTTTAAGGGCTTGTGCAAGGGTTATTGGTGTTGGCAATAATTATTATTTAACTTAATCCTCATATTTCTCCAATCGTATTGTTGCTCTATGAAAAATAAATTGTGTTTCTGTTTCAGTAAAATCAATTTCATCAAAGTAAATTGTGTAAATGTTGTCATTTATTCCAGCATTAACAAATCCCGAAAATGAAGTGCCATCTGATTCAGTATCCTCATAAATCCTATGAGGAAATTCCCAGGTCAAATCGTCTATTAATATACTTGCTATAATTCTAGTGTAAGGTGTCTCATCTAAATCAGTTTTAGTGTAATTGTCAAGGCTAACAAATGTAAAAGTCATAAGTGGGTCATCAAAAATAAAACAATCATTAGGTTCAACAATAAAAGATTCCAGAAACTCCTTTTTCTCACATAGAGACATTTCTTCAATGTTATCGTCGCTTTTTGAACAGCTAATCATTAGAGTTAAAATTGATATAATAAACAATTTTTTCATTTCGTTTTTTTATTTAATATTTCATATCAAATTCACCATTTCTGATTTCTTTAATTTCATTTTCAGAATTGATTGCGTCATACCAAAATCTTCCAGCTAAAACTCTTTCATTTTGGTCGTGATATACTATCTCGAATTCACCAACATAATCGAGGTTTGTAGAAAATTCCATTTATGTATTGATACTGTACTCACCAGTGCTATAATCGTTTAAATCAATGGTCATTCCTTCAAGATTAATTACATTCGGATTAAATCCTTTTACTACCATACGTACCGCCAAAAATGCGTTGTTTTCGTCTCTGTTATTAAATCGTAATGTTATATAATCCTCACCCATATAAGATTCAAAACTTAATTCAGATGAGCCTGGACCTGGTGAAGTCACAACTCTTGGTTTAAGTTCAATTCCATCTACGTCACATTTCACACCATCTCTTCCGTCAAATACATAAGTGTTATCGTCTAAATCAACAGAAGCAGTTTCACAAGCAATCATTGTGAATATTGATAAAATCAGAATAATTTTCTTTTTCATAGTTTTCTTTATTTGAAGATGTGATTTAATTCATACGGTTTATTCATAATTTCTGCCAACGTTTGGGCTATGAGTAGTGCGGGGCAAAAACACACCTAAACTTTCGATTTTGCCCAAACATCCCGCATTACTTATAGCTGGTGTTACCTGCTGGCTTTTTTCATATGAATAGTCTATAATCATAAGTTCTTCCCTCAAATCTTGATAAGAGTTTACCAATTCTTGCAATCTTGTTTGAAGAATCAATTGTAGATGGAAGTTTAGAATACAAATCCAATGAATTCCAGTTCATTTTTGTTAATCCTAAAATTTCTGTTGAAATCAAATCAATATTCGATTCTCCATAATGTTTTGTTATTTTAATTGGTGCAGGTATGCTTCGACCACCTAAATAAAACTTATAATTTGGCTGACGAACTGAAGGTACAATTCCGTGAGTCCATAAAAGGGCAGTATGTTTATTTGTAACAATACAAGTTCCTCTAGAAATTGGAAATTTGTCCACTTGTAACTCTTTATTGTAAACGCTCATTGCTACGAAACGAGCATCAGGTTCAAAACTAATTTCAACAAGGTCAATTTTTTTAATCCCAGCCTTATTCAGACTAGCCTTTATTCCATTTATTTCATCTTCTGTAAACCTTGTCCTTTTATGAATTACAACTCTTTCTGGTAATCTGTTTAAAGACTCATAAAATAATTCTCTGATAGAAACACCAAATTGGAACGCATCTTTAAATGATAAATAAGGATTGTTTTGCTTGTCGAGAATGTAATTATCAATTTTGGATAATTTATATTTTAAGCCTTGACCATTAGAATCATAAATGTGGCTACAGCCAATTACAATTTCTGTCTTTTTTTTGATTTTTGATATACTATACCCAATTCCAGCATAAGCAGTGCTTTTTTCTTGGTTATTTAAAATCCAAGGTGTTCTAAGTGATTTCACGTAAAAAGATAACGATAGCCACCAATAAATCTGACAAGTTAGTTTGTCATCTAGTGTTTCTTCTCTAATAAGTTGTGTAGCTATTCCTTTTGAAGCAGAAAATGCTTTTATGTAATCGTGCAAGTCGAAACTTTCTTCTTTGTTAACAAAGCTTTCAAAATTTTGCCACTCACTAGGGATAAAAATTATTATTGTACTTTGACTTTGAGTATTTGCTATTTGTTCAATCTTAGAGGTAATAAGTCTCGCAAGATTGATAGCGTTTTCGTGTGTTTCTAGTTCGTTTTCTCCTTTGAAGTCAATATTCAACCATTTATCATCATTCTCAAAATATGGTATATTGATAGGTAAATTATAAATGGATGAAAATCCAGGATAATCAATTAAGTAATCAGGATTTATATTATCAGTTGAATGTTTATTTTGTAGTTTGGATAGAAAATCATAGAATTTTCTTGAATATTTTTCTCCACAAATGACAGATAAATTGATTTCATTTGATAATACAATTCCATTTAAATTAACATCAAATGGACGATTGTTGACTAAACCTCTCATTGGATGGTAATCTTTGAAATCCATATCACTTGAAGTGTTTCTAAATACAAGTTGTGGTTCTAAAAATTGAACTCCTTTAAATTGTGTCTGTCGTTTATCATATTCTCTAGGACTGTAACCTCTGAACTTAGGGTCTAAAACATCAATTTCTCCGAATGCTGTATTGGAAGATATTTGAAATTCGAAACTGCTACCAGAACCCTCAGGATATTCGAATTTAATTCTAGGCCTATTGAATAATATTTTGTTCCAGCTTTCTAATATTTCATCGTACTTGTGGTTGTATAACTTTTCTAAGTTGTATTTACTTATTGTTAATCTTTGTGTTTTTGATATTTCTTGGTCTGATGTTAAATGTAAGGTTGGTGTAAATGTCAGATATCCAAAATGTTTGTTTTTGTCAAAGTAAAAAGAAAGAAATAAGGCTTTATGAATTTTGATTTTTTGATATTCGCTTTGGTTAGAAGTGAGCCAAATTTTATTTTTATAATTTGTCAATATTCTTTCATCAATTGCAAAATGTTTCAAAATAGCTTGAAGCATTAATGATTTGAAAGCTGTTACATTTTCAACATCGTATTTGCTAATAGGTTCTCTTTTTATATCGCTTTTTAAAACACCTTTGAAAGCATTTGAAATATCTGTTAAAGTACCAATAGCAAATACTTTTCTTTTGAAAGGAACAGCACAAATGTTATTGGTTTTACATATTTCTTTTAAAAAACTCCAAGGTTTTGATTCTTTATAATCAATTTCGAACTGAAAAACTTCTTTAGGGAAAACGACAGGATGTAAATTGCTCTTGATGTATTTGCTCGTTTTTGAGAAGTTTAGAGAAAAGTCCGTTTTTAGATATTCTTCATTCTTTGAACTTTCCAATGCATCTTGAATTGCTTGAGAGCGTTCAGCATTATCTTCAAATGCTGATTTTGTTAAATGTATTACAGTTTTATCAAAGCCGTCTGTTGCTATAAAATGAGCCTCTCTTCCTGCCTTACGTACTGTTGTTAGTAAATCCTCTACTTCGTCCGTTATGTGATTCCCATAACCACACCAATATAATCTCCCAGCTCCTTTACGTGAAAAAGCATTCTTTAAAGCATCCATTAAAGATTTATCTCTTCCGCTGTAACCTATAATTATCAGGTTTTTGTCAATATGATAATTAGACAATGTTTCAACAAATACTTCATTTTGATTGTCTAGCTCGTCCGTTGTATTTTTTAACGAACTAAATTTATAATCTCCGTGAAGAGCAATTGCAAGAAGTTCATTGTTACTTTGATTCCTATAGATTCTGTCTACATTATCTAGATTAATTTCAATAGGTGTGAGACCATTTTGATGAGCTGAACGAACAATCAAACCATCAAAATTAGTTGTCCAAACTGATTTTATAATATTGTATTCAGCCAAAAGACATAGTAGCTTGTATCCAATGTAAGGTTGTTTGTTTTCTATTAAGCTTTGAAAGTATTTTCTTCTGTCATCACCTATTGGATATGCTCTTTCCGCAAAAAATGCATATTCTTCATTTGAATCTAATTCTGGATATTCTCCTTGACTGTCTAACCACTTTTGAATACTTTTTCTAACTGAATCATCTTTGTAATTTTTATAATAGTCAGATGCATTTATATTTTTAGAAAGGTAAATGTCTTTTTTCCACTCCCAAATACAGTCGTAAGCAGACTGGATACCAGAAGTAATAGAAGCACCAGCTCCTAACAAAATCGAATGAGGGACATCAATATTTCTTTTAAAAGACCTTAAAAAAGCATCATAGTCAAGACTTAGTTTTTCTTTCATTCAGTTTGTTCTAGTTACTTGCTTGCTTTTATTTATTCGTATATCCAATTTTTCTGTACATCTGTCCCGCTAGTCTCATCAATCTATCTCTGTCATTTTTTTTCGTGTAGTTAAGTAAGTTTATCAAATCTTTTTCCTGCACTTCTAGAAGTGCCTTGTCAATTAAAGATTCAGGGAATAAACTCAACCATCTGTCCAATGGGCGATAGTCCATTAGTTTATAGAGTAATCTATCATTGTACTGTAAACATTCCTTGAAAAAGTAAATCCACCTATCTGATGATATGTTTTTTAGCATTTCATTTACAATACCTTGTGCCGCATTGGAAACTCCATAGCTGTTCCCAAGTTTAACAGATAAAATGGCTGTTATACAAATTGGAAATGCAGGTGTCGGGATTACACTTCCCATATTGTACAATGTACTTACTGGTTTTGGTTCGTTATAAAAGTTATTCATTCCTTCGTGAGCCGTTAGTATTTCATTAGCGACTTTTATGAATGTGGACGAACGCAAGTCTTCTGGCACAAAATCAAATCCTTTGACTTTTAATAAAACCTTCTTTAATCCGCTTGCAGCTATTGTCTGACCATCCGTAAATAGTTCCGAATAGGTTCTACCTATTTGCCATCTCTCGGGATGCTGCAAATTATCCCAAAGCATTGGCATTATAAGATTTGAATTAGCAAGTGAATTTTCAAGTTGAGCACCATTTGAAGTTTTGACTAATGACAGTAATATGCGAATGACAGTTCTGTGAAAAAAATATGGACTTTGAACTAATTTTAAAATGTAAGGATTCTCCTCGTTAAGGGTGCGTTCTTCTAGTTCAACTCGAAAGTTTTTAAAGTCAATAGCAGCTTCAATCTTATTATATCCTAAAATGCCCTGAATACAAGTTCTAACAATTGTTCTAGCCTCATCTTGAGTCATTTCATTTTCTTCATCTTCGTCAAGTTCTGGCTGATTAAAATGGGTAACGGTTTCCATTGCTTTTTTTAACCTGAATGCTGCTGTTCCACTAATAACACCAAATTCTTCTGCAAGACGAATTGCTTCAAAATCAGAAATTGCTTGTTGGATATCCGTGTGCTCATTAATATCTGGTCTATCTAACATCTCAGCAATAAAAGAGACACCCATCTTACTCAATTGGTTTTTGAGAGATGTTATTGCCTTTGTCCAAGTATATGTGGATACCATTTCATAAGCTTCATTATTAAAAGCAGAGACAATTTGCTTTTTATCTTTTACTTGAAGCTGAACTCCATAAGTAACCAAGTCCTCTATTTTTGAGACTTTCTTTGGTATCGCTGGCAAGGCATTGTTTTGCCAAACTACTAGTTCTGTACTACTCATTGTCTTTTGTTTCTATTTTTCCATCTTGTGATTGGATGTATGCTGATTCTAGTCCTTTGCCGATTAATTTACACAGAGTTAAAAAAGTTCTACTTCTTGCGCCACCAGAAGTATTGGTTTTGGCTATAGAGTCTGGGTGCTTAACAAATACATTATAAGCTGCAACTTCTCCTTTGTCCGTGAAAACAGTTATACCATCACTTTCCATCATCCCGATAATTATAGTGAAAAATCCATTTAGTTTAGAGTTTGCTTGCAAATCATCCTTTTCTAACAACTCTTTTATTATCTCGGGAATATTTATTCTCTGTTTTAATATTATTCCATCTTCAAGTCTTTTTGGAATTGTTTTTTTACTACCACTTATTGTACAAGCTAATGTTCCGTGTCCAACTTTTAAAATTTCATTGAAAACCTTTTTATAAAAATTTGAGGTTTGTTCTTTTATGCTAGAATCTACATTTTTAACAATCGTTTTAATAAACTCAAATTGATTTTCGATTGGTGATTTATTTGTTTCTTCCCTGCCTCCAAAACTTATCATTAAAGGCTCATTTTGAACACCTTTAATTTCTATTAACTTATCTGAAATTTGATGTAAAAGAATTACTTTAAGTTCTTCAGTTCCATTAATTATTAAAAAATCTTCTATTGATACCGATAACAATGAAGTTCCAGCTCTGAAAACACCATAACTAAAGTTATCTCCATTTCTCTGAATGTAGATAGACCAATCGGCTTCTGTAAGAGGTGCACATTTTTTTAATGCCCTCAACATTGTTTCTTTAGTTTTTTCGCCTTGACCTATGAAGCAATGCTGAGACATAGGTAAAGATTGAAGTACCAAGTCAATATCATCAACTATGTATACTTTCGGAAATAGGTCTTTTCCTTCTTCTCTATAGTTTACAAGTTGATTTACTAATGATACTATGCCGTTTTGCGTAATTAAGCATTCCATTCCCTCATTTTCTAGGAATGAAACGGCTTCTCCTAAAATTACTGGTCTTAGTGATATAGGTTTTCCGTTTTTCATTTAATCTTAATTACATTCATTTTTTCAGCTTGCAGGTAACAATTGTATAAAGAACATTAATGTTCTTTATACAC
>CAZOAD010000046.1:0-21046 GCA_964577705.1 uncultured Mesohalobacter sp. | reverse complement strand
TTAAATTTTCTATTTTCTATTTTCTATTTTTCGCTACTCACTACTCACTATTCACTATTCACCAACTCACCTCTACTTACCACCAAGTATTTCCATAAACTCAATGGCTATTGACGCAGCTACAAAAAAGTTTGAACTATCCCTGTTGTTTTCAGTTCCTAAAACAGCATCTTCACTATCCAACCAGCGAGCCTCCAGACGACAAGCCAGATAAGGTATAGGAGCGTAGTCTACGTTTGCAGAAACACCGGTCGTCTTAAATCCGTTTGGTGTAAATGTTGGAATAATCACTCCATTTTCATCCTGATAATACTCCAGGCGTAAGGCCGTTTTCCAGGCCTCATTGATGGTATATTGACCTATAAGGGTAGGACTCCACCAATAATCGTAGCTCGAACTTCCCTTAGAAACCTGCTGAGCCCCTACATCAAAGCCAGCTAAGACTTCAAAGCGCTCTGAAATCCGAAATTGACCATAAAGGTTACTAAAGTAGCGCATTCGTCTCGTTTCATCAGGGTCGTCTGTGCCTAAAAACGTACTCCAGTTGAAGCTCAATTGATCAGATGCTCGATAAAGGAGTTGCGTTCCGAAAGAAGGAAGTGAATTTCCTTCCAAGCGTTGAATGCGTTGCCAGCCATTCACCATCAGTCCTGCAAGTTCAAGCTTGTCGTTAAGCTGATAAGTTAACTTAGCACCAGCCAAAAAATAAGGAGAGTTTTCTGCCGATAAGGAACGGGTGAGGGTAAAATTATCTAAAGAAATGGCACTTTCGAAGCCTAGATGAGAAGGTAGAATTCCCACATCCAGCCATAACTTTTGATTAGCAGTTAGCGCGATTCCTACGTTGGCTTCAAAAATATTTTTTAAGACATCAGGTTCCTGCGCATAGTTATCATTGGCATAGGTCCCGCTTTGTAGAGCTAGATTGGCCCTGTATCTAGAATGCTCTAAATTCAGCTTGAGGAGACCAAGATTCAAATTATACTCGTTATGTCTATTATGATTAAAAAGGAATGGCTGCCTGATATTGGCTTGAGGTTCATTAAAATCATAAACATAAAAAAGGTCTGCAAAACCATAGATACTCAATACGGGTGTTTCTTTCCAGGCTTCGTCTAGTTGTGCGTTGACATGATAAGAGGCGATCAGGAAAAAAACAATAGAACTCAGAAACGTTTTCATTATCTAATTATATTAAGATTTGGTTTAAAACTTTAAGATACTAAAAATTAAGTAAGAAGACTTAACAGTAAAACATTGTAATACGTTCGGAATGTAAGTGGTTAGCCCTTTAAAGTAAAAGCCTAGAACCTCTTAGCGAAGTAGAGCGATGTGATAAGCTCCTACTTTATCTTAGAGACTCTAGGCTTTGTGAGACGGACTCATAACGGACAGTCCGTTTGTACCCCGAATTACTTGTACTTCTTTTTCATCACCATGTAAAATACCAATGGAACCAAAATCAATGTGAGAAAGGTAGATACGATAGTTCCTCCCATTAGCGATAGTGCTAAGCCCTGAAAAATAGGATCAAAGATTATGGCAACAGCTCCAACCACAACAGTACCTGCTGTGAGCAGTATAGGCGTAGTTCTAACGGCTCCTGCTTCAACTATGGCCTGCTTAAAGGCTATACCTTCGTTGAGACGAATTTCTATAAAGTCAATAAGCAGAACTGAATTACGAACCATAATACCTGCCAGTGCTATCATTCCAATAAATGAGGTGGCCGTAAAAAAAGCATCAAAAATCCAGTGGGCTAGTACAATACCAATAAGTGAAAGTGGAATGGCTATCATCATGACGATGGGAGACCGAAAACTTTGAAACCAACCTACAATCAACATGTAAATGATAAATATCACCACCAAAAAGGCTACGCCCAAATCTTTGAATACATCTAGTGTAATTTGCCATTCTCCATCCCATTTCACAGAATAGTCTTCAGTATCGACGGGAATTTCAGTGTATAATTCTTCAATAGAATAGCCTTCAGGCAAATGCATGTCCTTGAGGTGCTCTTCCATACCTAGTATAGCATAAACAGGACTTTCGAGTTCTCCAGCCATTTCAGCGGTGACATAAACCACTCGGCGCTTGTTTTTTCTATAAATGCTTTTTTCAATCGGTTGCTCTTTCAAATTAATGAGGTTGCCAATGTCTATCATTTGGCCTTGCTGATTTTTTACTTTTAGTTTGAGTAACTCTTCTGTAGATGACTTTCTTGGATTGGGAGTGTAATAAGTGATGTTAATTTGTTCGTTTTCGTTTTCTCTGTATGCTGTACCTATGGATGCATTTCCCAGACTTAATTGCATGGTTTCAACGATTTGCTGTGTGCTCACTCCTTCGAGATTAGCCCTCTCGGTATCAACCATAAAGTCTACTTCAGTCTGATCGGCTTCTACTCTCCAGTCTATGTCCACGACATCCTGAGTTTTATCTAAAATGTCTTTTATATTTTTTGCAATCTTGATTTGTTCCTCGTAGTCCGGACCATAAACTTCTGCAACTACGGTTGAAAGGACAGGTGGTCCTGGAGGAACTTCCACGATTTTTATAGCTGCCCCATAGCGATCGGCTATCGCCTTTACATCTTTTCTAAAAGACTTAGCGATATCATGACTTTGCGCATCCCTTTCATTTTTATTGGTAATGTTGACCTGAATATCAGCCAGATGAACGCTATTTCTAAGATCGTAATGCCTCACCAGACCATTAAAAGTAATCGGTGATGCTGTACCCACGTAAGTTTGGTAATTGAGAACTTCATCTCTGTTTTTGACGTATTCTGCTATTTCTAAAGTCACCGCCTGAGTTCGCTCCAGTGTAGATCCTTCGGGCATATCTACAACTATTTGAAATTCATTTTTGTTATCAAACGGTAGCATTTTTACCAAAACCGATTCATTTAAAAACAAAACTAGTGAGGCTAAAAGGAGTATAACAGTACTTCCTATGAAAAGCCAGCGTTTTTTGGAACTTTCTAGTAGTGGCCTTTGTATTTTTTCATATATCTTATAAATCCTGGTAGATTTTAAATTTTCATCACCAAGTTGATCTGCTTTTTTGATAGCCTCCTCATCCTCTTCTTCTTCACTTTCAGGTTTGCCGTCTCCTTTCAAAAAGTAAAAGGCCAAATAAGGCACAATGGTAAGTGCTATAAACAAAGAAAGAATCATGGTAATTGAAGCACCAATTGGCATTGGGCTCATGTAAGGCCCCATCAGACCGCTAACAAATGCCATTGGTAATACTGAAGCAATAACTATAAATGCAGCTAAAATAGTAGGGTTCCCAACTTCGTTAATAGCATAAATAGCAGCATTTCGCAGAGATCGCTTTTTCATTTTAAAATGCCGGTGCATATTTTCAGTAATGATAATCGAGTCATCCACTACAATACCCGTAATAAAAATAAGCGCAAAAAGCGTTATTCTATTGAGGGTATAATCAAATAGATAATAGCTAAGCATAGTTAGGGCAAACGTAACGGGAACAGAAATAAACACCACAAGTCCGCCTCGCCAGCCCATAGAAATCATGACCACTAAAGTCACCGCAATGATGGCACTTAACAGATTAAAAAGCAGGTCAGAGACTTTGTTAGAGGCTGTTTCTCCATAATTTCTAGTGACTTCCAGCTCTACGTCTTTGGGAATAATATATTTCTTCCAACGTTCTTTTTGGGCGACGATCTGATCGGCCACCTGCATAGCATCTGCACCTTCTCTTTTGGCGACCGATAGGGTAACAGCAGCATAGGAGGAGGGCATTTGTGCCTGTTGAGTACTTCCTGCTCCAAAACCAAATTCGACGTAGTTTTCCGGTTGTTCTGGTCCTTCCTCCACATCAGCAATTTGATGCAGATATACAGGTTTGTGTTCATAAGTACCTACGATAAGCTGTTTAAGATCTTTTTCGGATTCAATGAATTTTCCAGTGGTAATCAAGAGATTTTCATCCTGATTTTGGATTGTTCCACTTTTAGATTTTGCATGATTGGCTTGAATGCTTTGGGTAACGCTCAAGATATCCAAATTATAAGCTGCGGCCTGTTGGTGATCAAAATGGATTTTTAATTCGCGGCTTCTTCCTCCAATGACTTCTGTAGAGGCTACGTTTTCCACTTTCTCTATTTCCAAGATCAGCTCTTCTGCTATTTGCTTCAGACGAAAATCGTCATATTTTTCAGAATAAAGCGTAAGACCTACTACGGGAACATCATTGATCGATCTGGTTTTAATGAGCGGTTGAGATACTCCCCGAGGTATTTCATCCATATGCCGCATGATCTCATCATGTAACTTTACGTAAGACCTTTCGATATCTTCACCCACATAAAATTGAGCGATGAGCATGGCCTGCCCCTGCATTGAAGTGGTATGCACATATTCTATACCATCAATATTGGAAATCACACGTTCTAAAGGGATAATCACTTTAGACTCAATTTCTTTGGGGCTTGCACCTGGATAACTGATAAAAATATCGGCCATCGGTACATCTATTTGTGGTTCTTCTTCTCGAGGTATAAGTAAGGTAGCGTAAATACCTACCCCCATAAATACCAGCATTAATAAGACGGTAATTTTTGAGGTCAGAAATGCGTTGGCTAATTTTCCAGCAATACCATTTTTCATAAGCCCTAGTAATTGACGTTTATACCGTTATACAGCTTAGAGTCCGATGAGGTAATGAAACGTTCATTATTATTGAGACCAGATAATATTTCAACGTAAGCCTCGTAGCTTTCGCCTACTTCCACCCATCTCAGCATGGCTTTATTTTCAGCACTTAAGACGTATATGCCTTGTAGGCTGCCTCTTCTGATTAAAGCTGATTCTGGAACAAATATGCCTTTCTCCAATTCATTAGTCACAATCTGGATTTCAGCTTGCTGACCAGAAAATAAGTTGAAATTACCTACATCCAATAAAGAAGCCTTAACCAAGAATTGCCCACCCGAATGTTGAGAGGAAGAACTGATTTCTGAAAGTTGTGCGTCTAGTTCTTCTTGATTTTCTATCACTTTTACCTTAGCTAGTTGACCTTTTCTCAATTTGGAAATATCGCGTTCTGATACAGAAAACTGAAACTCAAATGCTTCTTCCGTTTCCATTTGCAGTATAGGGGATTGTGGGTTAGCTAAATCTCCTTCATGAGCCAGCTTTGAAGTAATAATGCCATCAAAAGGAGCTTTTATATTAAAATATTTCAATTCTGATTCAAGTTCCTGGATCTGACTTTCTATAGCAGCCTTCTGACTTTTGACAGAATTGTATTTGAGTTGTACAGATTCCAGTTCTTTTTTTGAAACACTGTTTTTTTCTCTCAGGTTTTGATAGCGTTTAAAATCCCTTTCAGAATCTTTCAAAAGGGCTTCTACTTCTTCAAGCCTTGCTGTAAGCTGAGCTTGTTTTGAATTGAGGTCATCGCTATTTAATTTTACTAGCATTTGATTTTCTGAAACCTCCTCGCCAACATCCACCAGAATATCTTCGATGTAGCTAGAGCCTCTGGATTGGATATTAACCGATTGAGAAGACTGAACTTTACCTTTATAATTTAAATGCTGTGGCAAGTTGCCCTTAGGCTTTTCTACTTTTACATTCACAGGCGGTGTAGACGACTTTTCAATCTTGGTTTCTTCTCCACAGCTGCTCATTCCAAACATTACAAAGGAACTTAAAAGGATGATATATAATTTAGTTTTCATAAGAAGTATTGTTAGCTAAAAATTGCACGTATAATTGAGCGTAATTGAATTCATATATGGATCTACTGTAAGCTAGTCTTTTGTTCGACTGTTGTTGTTCTGCCTGAAGCAAATCTGTGGTTCGTTCCAAACCCTCACCAAACCTGTCTTTTCTAATTTTATAAGCTTTTTCCGCTTGCTCCAGAGAGATTCTGTTTCTCTGTAGTTGTTGTTCTGCAATTTCAAATTGTCGTCTCGCTTTTTCTAATTCTAAATAAGATTGTGACCTGTACTTAGAGGCTTCCAATTGAACTTCTTCCAAACTTGCCTTTTCCTCCTGCAATTTGGCAATTCTCTTTCCGCCTTCAAAAATGTTCCAGTTTAGTGAAGCGCCGATAAAGAAATTTCTGTTGCCTGTCTCAAAGACCTGATCAGAGAACCACTGCACGTTACCAAAAGCGTTAAGGCTTGGAAGAAAAGCCAGCTTAGTTGCATTTTGTACTTTGTTTTGAGCTTCTATTCGTTTATCAATAGCCATAACATCCTCTCTGTTCTTAATTTGACTCTGTTCTTTAAGGCCAAGAACCTTTAACTCCAGTTTTGAGTCTGGACTTATGATTTTACTGCTATCCTCATTCATGAGAAAGAGAAGATAATCTGAAAGGGTCTTAAGTTGATTTTTAGCAGATAGGTATTCATTTTCAATTTCATTTAACCTCACTTCTGCCTCCAGGACATCTGGCATAATTAATAAACCCTCTTCATAAAAGTTATTGATATCCTCGTAATTTTTTTTTGCTATTTCTCTGGTTTTCTCGATGACTTCAACGCCTTTGTAAGCAAGCTGAAGCTGCATAAATAATTTTTCAACTTCCAGCAAAAGGGCTTTTTTATCAAATTCATTCTGAAGACCTTGAGCTTCTTTTAATGAATTTAATGCAGAGCGTTGAGCCCATTTATCGAAATTGACCAGGGGCTGTTCAATCCTTAAGGCTGTCGTAAAGTTGGAAATAGCACTCGGATTATTAAGATTATCAACTTGAAAATCCTGCTCAGTAAAAATCCCCTGATTTAATAAGGTACCAAAGGCCTGGACAGGATTATTGGTTCTGTAAAAATTATGAGAAGCACTGATCTGTGGCAAAAACGCGGCATTGGTTTGTCTGTACTGCGCTCTCTTTTTTCTGAATTTGGTTTCGTTGACCCGAAGAGTTCTATTCTCTTCTAAAACTCTTTCTTTTAAGTCGCCTAGGGTTAACTCTACTTTTTCTTGAGCATTTACCTGTGGATGACCGAGTAAAATAAACAAGGCAACAATTAATTTTATGTAAGTACGCATTATATTTAAATTAGCAATTACAAAATTAAAAACTCAGTCACACATTTAGTGTAACAAAAGTTCAATAGGAATTGTAATGGCCAACAAAATCCAGTTATACCTTTTTAGTGAAGTAATGAACTATATAAAATAGCAAAAGCTAAAGCCTCCTTGGTCAAAAAGAATAAGTAAGGAGCTAATTTTTGAGCAAGAAGGCTTATTATTTGGGTAGGATTAGAAAAGAACCGTCACATGAGGCCTAGAATTTAATCCCTAACATTTTCTTCATGCAGCATTTGAATTCTAGGACTTATAAATTTGACTGCTGGTTTTCGTGAGTTATTTATTGTGCATACCTATTCTCAACATATTCCCAATCTAAAACGCTAAAAAAAGCTTCAATATAATCGCCCCTTTTATTTTGATAGTTGAGGTAGTAAGCGTGTTCCCAGACGTCAATACCCATTAATGGAAAGCCTTGTTTCTCTGCAAAAGGCATTAACGGATTGTCCTGATTGGCTGTACCCACTACTGCTAGTTTACCATTTTCATCTTTGATTAGCCAAGCCCAGCCTGAACCAAAAACACTTCCAGCTGTTTTGGAGAACTCATCTATAAAAGCATCGTAAGAACCAAAATCGGTTTCAATGGCATCCATTAATTTGCCTTCAGGCTTAAGTTTCGGTTCTGGAGAAAGGCTCTCAAAAAACAGTTTATGGTTGTAATAACCACCGCCATTATTTCGAATAGCTAAAGAATTTTGATCAATTGATTTTAATATTTCAGTGATTGAGCTTTCTTTAAATTCCGTGTTTTCAATAGCTTTATTGAGTTTATTAGTATAACCTTGAAAGTGTTTACCATGATGTGTTCTCATGGTAAGTTCGTCGATATAAGGTGCTAACGCATCATAAGCGTAAGGCAAGTTTGGTAAGGTGAACGTTGCTTCAGCATCAATTGATTCAGTTTTTTCATCTGCTTTACTTGCACCATCTGAAGACCCAACTGTTTCTTTTGCCAGATCCTCTTTTTGATCTGATTTTTGATTGCAGGACATTGTTGCAAAAGCTAAGGCTATTGTTAGGGTAATAGAATAAAATGTTCTTGTTGTTGTCATAATTGTTCGATTTCTATTTAATAGTTAAAATAATGAATTTAATTATGTTTATTAACTTTTCGATTAGCAACTTCTATATTAGATATTCTGTTAAGCTTATTTTTACTCATCAGATTATTTTGCGTTCGGGATGCTAGTGGATAGCCCGTAAAGGATAATAGCTTAGAAAAACAGCAGTGGCAGAGCGACCTTAAGGAAGCTACTGCCATTGCTAGAGATTTCTGGCTATTATACTGCGGACTAGGAACAGACAGTCCGCAAAACGCCCAAATGGTTAAAATGCATACTTCACGAACACCGTGAAATTTCGGCCAGGATCGGTTAAACGCTCCATGCCGCTGAGGCCAGCATCGGCCTGATTTCTAAAGGCAAAATTGAGGTGGTCAAAATACTGCGTATCGAAGGCATTGAGTACTGCGGCTCCAAGATCCAAGCCTGGAAACAACTCATACCCAAGCCTTACGTCAACTAATTCATAGCCCGGGGTCGCCTGGTTTTCACCAAAGGAGGTCGCTAATTCATCTTGCTGACTCACCAACCTTACATCTGTTGCAGCCCAAAATTTGTCTTTGTTGTACTGCAAACTCAACCTGGTTCGCAAAGGTGGGGTGAGGGGTAAAGATTCGCTCAAGTCTTCGTTTCTGGCATAAACGTAGGCCGTTTCTGCGTCAAATTGAAAGTTGTTAAAAAAAGCTATACTCAGGTTGGCTTCAAAACCTGTTTTGTAGGCATCCTCAAGATTTCTAAACACTTTGGGATTTTGTGGTTCCAGATTTGGCATAAACTTTCTAGTTTTGGTAGAATCGATGATGGCAACGATGTAATTTTCAAAATGAGAAAAATACACGGAAGCACCCCAGTCTAATCTGTTGACGAAGCCGTTTAAGTTCTTCTTGCCCGTATAAGCGACTTCAAATTGATTATTGACTTCTGCATCCAGATTGGGATTACCAACATATTCAAACGGGTCTTGGCCCACCTGAAAATGATTGATGAAGCGTTCAATCATATTAGCAGAACGTACGCCACGGCCAACCGCAAATTCCAATTGGTTATCCGCGTCCAACAGTTTCTTAAGGGATACAGTGGCGCTAACATTATGCTCGGTTCTGTTTCCTAAGTCCGGGTAGTAAGCCTGAAAATCTGATGCTGGATCCTGGATGTCAGAATTAACCAGATCATACCGCACCCCTGCGTTAAGCACAGTTGAGGAGTTAAGTTGATAACGTGATTCCGCAAAGAACCCGTAATCATTGATATAAGAATCCTGCCAGATTTTATCAGTAAATTCCAGAGGAGGATCTAGCGGCATGCCCATCATATTCTGCTTGACCAATCGATTTCTTTGTCCGTCTCTACTGATTAAAAGTGCATCGGTTCCGGTAAAGAGTGTCCAAAATTCATCGAGTTTCCACTCTAATTCAAACCGGCCTCCTGCTGTGGTGGCCTCTACCGGAGAAACTGCCTCTGCAATGTCGAAATTGCTCCGTCTGCGATTACTCATGAGGTGATCTACATAAGAATAATAGGCTTTGGCCTGAATCTTTTGTAGGGTTTTACCCGGTCTTTTTTTGAAATAATCCAAGGATAACATGGAAGAATCGTCAAAATCTGAATCCATAGGTAATGAGGCATGCAGCACATCTCTGCCAAAAGACTGTCTCCAGTGTAATTGCAAACGTTCAAGACTGGAAAAGTTGTAACCCATACGAAGGCTGTAGTCTATACTTCTGAAGGAAGAAGGAATTTCACGTCCAGCACCATCTTCATAATTGCCGAAGTCTCTGTAACCGTACATGCCTACTACATCAAACTTTTCTTCTGCATATTGAAGACGAACCATGTTTACTAAAGAGTTACCATTGGTTTCATAACCTGTAGACGCACTTCCCGACAAGCCATAATTTCCTAGTTCTGGTCGCTTAGACACCATATTGATCAATCCGCCAAACGTAGCGCCATAACGCATGGTATAGGGACCTCGTACCACTTCAATTTTTGAGATATCTTCGGGAATAACGTGGGTCGTGATAGGATCCATCCGGTTGGGACAGGCATGCATCACTTTGGTGCCACCATCATACTGGATGTTGAGTTGCTCGTATTGGGCAGCCCGAAAGGAGGGATCGATAGCGTAATTTCCGCGTTTGATGAGTCCAAAGCCATTGATGTCTCTAAATAAGTCTGCTACGTTCTTAGGTTGAGTCACACGTTCGGTTAAGTCTGGGGTGATCGTATTCATCACCGGGTCTTGAAAAATTTCACCACTGACTAAAACTTCAGCCAACTCTGTACTCTGTGCATTCAGAAATAAAATGCTAGGAGTGCCAGTTTCAATTTGTACAATTCGAGAGCGGTAACCGATGTGTTGAAGCTTGTAGGTTTCTCCGACCTTTAAGGTTAAAACCTCATTTTTAACTGTAAGATAATCTTCTTTATCGTTTTGATTGATGGCGTAAACGCCTGTAAGTGTTTCTTGGGTTTGTGCATCTTTTACTTCTATGGTCTTAGTTTGTGCAATGAGCAGAACAGAACTTGCCATAAAACAGATGATGCTTACTATAAATTTCATGTTTAAGCATTTGATGTTTAACTAGTATGTTTTAAAATAAACGGGGATGTTAAACATTAGCTGCTGGTGGCTTGAAGCTGCTCTTAAAATACTGAAAGTTATAAAGTGAAGTATAATCATAGGAAGCTTGCTTTTTGGAAATAAATTCCTCTAAAACGAGCTCTGAGTCCGAAAAAGTTGTTGTGAATATGAGATCGCTTTCTAGAAAAATTGAAGCGTTCTTTGGTGTATCCGACTCTTTTCTGTCTAGGACATCACTTAGAAAACATTTCCCATCGCATTCAAGTTCAGGCTGGTCTGTATTTTCACAGTAATTTTCAATGAAGTTATCGGTGAATACCATATAATAGGACAGCCAAAACGCCGACTTAACTGTGAAAAGTAGCACGGTAAGGCTCAATGCCAAAGCTATATGGGTTTTGAAAAGTTTCACATTGCAAAAGTAATTAGAATAGTCAATTTCTTTTGTGATTTATGTCACATAAATTGAGTTGAGATCGAGTTAAAAAATTATCTAATTTTGTGTAACAATACAACACATTGAACGTCAAGTAAGAAATTGAAATTTTAATTATGAAGAAAACTTTGAGTATTTTAAGTCTGGGATTATTGCTGGTCGCTTGTGACGCCACCAAATCCAAGATAAACGATTTAGCAGTCAACACCCCTATTAAAACCTCTTTGGACCTGACAGCTGTCGATAACGACAGGGTACCGGTAAGTATAGATCCAGGTCGTTTTATTCAAGATACTGTCACCTACAGATTACCAAGAGTGATTCAAGGCACTTATTCTATAAGTGATTTTGGAAAGTACGTCGATGATTTTACGGCTATGGATTACGAAGGAAACACCTTAACGGCTACTAAAGAAGGGGATAATACGTGGACCATCGTAGGCGCTAAAAATCTAGACAAGATTACCTATTATGTCAATGACACTTATGACATTGAAACCAGTGGTGGAATAGG
This sequence comes from uncultured Mesohalobacter sp., assembly GCA_964577705.1. Taxonomy (GTDB): domain Bacteria; phylum Bacteroidota; class Bacteroidia; order Flavobacteriales; family Flavobacteriaceae; genus Psychroflexus. The sequence goes on along the minus strand of CAZOAD010000046.1, from coordinate 9,370 downwards.
AGGGGAACAACCATTTTCTCCGGCAGGAACCAACATAGAGCCAGATAATTATGTTTTAAACTTACATGGCTTCATCGGTTATTTCGATGAATTAAAAAGTAATCAGTACACTTTAGATGTCACCGCGCCCGTTGAATTTGACCGGACTTCTGCTCTACAAAGTACAGGAGAAACCACAAGCGAAGACGGCAGTAGCTTAACGACCACTTATTTTGCACCAAGGTATTTTGACATCACCGATAACCCGATGATGTACGGAGATTTAGACGTTGAAGAATTTATGGTAGGCGACATCAAAATCGTTTTGAGTTTATTTTCTCCTAATAAAACTCACACTGCAGCAAGCCTAAAAGAAACCGTCTATGACATGATGGAAGCGCAGAAAGCTTACTTAGGTGAAATCAACACCACCTCACGCTATGATATTTATGTCTACTTATCTGAAGGTAAGGAAGATTCTCCAAAAGGATTTGGCGCTTTAGAACACCAAACCTCTACGGTTGCGGTTTTTAGCGAAAGCATGCCATTAGAAAGCCTTAAAGGAACGATGATTGATGTGATTGCACACGAGTTTTTCCATATCGTAACTCCACTTTCAGTTCATTCTGAAGATGTGCATTACTTTGATTATAACGAACCTACATTTTCGAAACATCTCTGGATGTATGAAGGGGTAACCGAGTATTTTGCTCAGCACTTTCAGGTGTACAAAGGCTTGGTAGAACCTCAGGAATTTTACAACACCATCAATAGTAAAATCATGACTTCAAAAAATCTTGATGACAGCATGAGCTTTACGAAAATGAGTGAAAATGTACTGGAAGAACCTTATGCTTCAAACTATTACAATGTTTACATGAAAGGAGCACTGATTGGGATGTGCGTCGATATTTTAATGAGAAAAGAAAGCGATGGTGAGCGAAGCATGCTGTCTTTGATGAAAGAATTATCCAGCAAATACGGAGTGGACCAACCTTTTGAAGATGATCAACTGATTTCTGAAATCACTGCAATGACCTATCCAAGTGTTGGGGAGTTTTTGACCACCCATGTGGAAGGAGAAACTCCGATCAACTACGATGAATTTTTTGAAATGGTAGGCTTAACCAAAGCAGAGAAAGAAGTAGAAACCAACTTTATTTTTTCAGGTGGACAAAACATAATCTTTGGAGCCGATCAAGAAAAAGGAGCAATCATCTTTAAGGAGAATGCGCTAAACAATTCCTTTTGGAAATCTCAAAATATTCAAGCTGGGGATGTGATTAAAAAAGTGAACGGCTCAGACTTAACTATGGCTAATGCACAGCAAACAGTTGGAATGATGTATAGCTGGCAAGTGGGACAAGACATCACCATGGAACTAGATCGCGATGGTGAAGTGATTGTCATCGAGACGACACTGACTAAGCCTGTAGCCGTTTCAGAGTCTATCGTTGAAGATGAAAATGCTACTGCAGAGCAAATTGCCGTTCGTAAGGCCTGGTTAAATCAGTAATACCGAACTGTAGTTAAATTTAGGAGTAAAACGAAACCCTCAGCATTCATGCTGCGGGTTTTTTTGTTTAGAGTTAGTCGCTTTCAACACAATATCGTTTTTAAGCTTTAGAACTAATTTTCAGAACATCTAAGCTGTTTAGAAAGCCCTTAAATCATCCTTAGAATTTGAACTGTAGAGTAGCGTAAAAACTACGGGGTAAGGCAGGAATAATACCTGGCCCCGGATAACCTGTAGCACGTTGAGTAAAATAGGCATTGTCCAGCATATTATTGACTCCGGTTTCTAGAGTCCACTTCCGGTAGCGATAGGAAAAGGACAAATCGAAAACCCCATAAGCTGGGATGCTCCCAATAATACCGCTTTGGTTATCATTCACATCCTGAGGTGCATTGGTGGCGTCTGTAAATTGCTCAGATAAATAGGAATACTGGAAATCCATCAGGAAATTTTTATAGCCCGCCCGAATTCCGGTTCTCAGATTAATGTTAGGTACAAAAGGAAGTTCATTGCCTTCTACTCCCGGCTCTTCAGAATCGGTGAATTCAGATTGAGTTACTGCCAGGTTCACGTAGGTGTTCAGTCTAAGTTCGTTTTGTTCCTCGAAAAAGCTCTCTTTTATATTCCAGTCGACTAAACTCTCCAAACCATAAATAAGGGCATTACCGATATTACCTCTGAACCTGACGACTCTCCCCGCCTCAACTTCCTCTCCAAAAGCATTGATTCGTGTTCCTACTTTCTGCACCTCAGAAATGATATCATTATACCACAGTCCAAAGACGTTAGCATCGTAGGAGAGGATGTTTTTATAGCGTCCTCTAAACCCGAAATCGGCTGTGAAGCCATCTTCATCTTTGATGTTGGGATCTACCTGAAAGGAAGGGTTGACAATCCGGATGTCGTTAAACGTCACCGAGCGATAGTTCCGTGAAATGTTCCCGTAAACTTCAGCGTATTTTTTAGGCTTATAACTTACTCCAAGACCGCCCAGTACAATCATGCGCTCTCGTTCTCGCTGATCCACAAAAGTTGAATCTTGAAGGGCATTGCCCGCCAGGTCTCTGTTGACAGAACGAAAGGTACCTTCGGCTTCAGTTTTTATATATTCCAGTCTGAAGCCTGGTGTGACTGAGAGTTTATCGTTGAGGTAAAAAATATTCTCGCCAAACAGCGCAACATTAAGGTTTGGGAAATCAAAGTCAGATTGTCTGAGCTCGGTAGGGAGTTCGGCCACCGGATAATCTATAAAATTAAAATTGGCGCCAGCCTCCCGGGTCCCCGGCCCTTGGCGTTGACCGTTTTTAGATTGATAATACTTACTTCCCAGAAGCAAAGTGGAGTTGAGGTCCTCTCCTAAAGTATATTCGGTCAGGTATCTAAATTCTGCCCCCCAGTTCACAAATTCTCCGCGTTCTAAATCTCGTGGCTCGTTTAAATTATCGACCTGAGACACCCGATCGGTTCGAAAACCAATAGCTTCTCTGGACGAATTCATGCCCCAGCCAATCAGGCTGATTTTACTTTTTTCTGAGAGTTGGTGATTGAATTTGGCTGTCAACAAATTCCAGTTGACTTTGAACCAGTTTCGAGTACGATTGCTAAAGGTGGGATCTTCATAAAATTGTACATCGGTTAGTCCTCCAGCTTGTTGAGACAGATAACTCATGTGAGTGTATTCGAGACCAACTTTTGTGTCTTCGTTGAACTGATAGTTAAGACTCGTAAAGGCATTAAAGGCTTCCAGACTCATATTATCTCTAGGGGCCTGACCAAGGTTGTTCTTATAATTGATGTAGGTATAATGACTGAACTTCCCGTTGGTCCCACTAAAACTATTAAAGGTTGAATAGCCGCAGTTACTATCGAAGGATTGTCGGGTGACAACCTCGAAAGGTTGTTTTGATGGCGTTTTAAGCTTGAAATTGATCAAACCTCCAAACTGAGTTCCGTATTGTAAAGAGGCAGCGCCTCTCACGATTTGAATTTCCTCCAATGCTTCTGCGGGAGGGGTGTAATAACTTTCGGGATAACCCAGCACATCCGCACTGATGTCATAGCCGTTCTGCCTGGTATTGAAATTGGAGGTTCTGTTGGGATCCAGTCCTCGGCCGCCTATAGATAACTGCAGTCCGCAGTTGGTACTTTCGTATATGTTCAGCCCAGCGACCTGAGCATAAATCTGTCGGGCATTAGAAGTTGAGGCGTTACCAATCATCTGACCAACGAGAACCACTTCGGTTTTCTTTCCGGCATTGATTTGCAGCTCTTCCACATCATTGAGGCGTCTCAACTCAAACAGCTCTCTTTTTTTAGCCTGAACGACGACTTCTGAAAGATTGATAGACTGCTTCAATTTGAAGGTAAGGTTCGTATCGGCTTGCAGGTCAACTACTTTTTCATCGTAAGAATAATTATCGATTAAAAACACAAACGTGCGTTGTCCGGCCTCTAAATCATCAAATTTGAAATTCCCTTCATTATCGCTCAACGCGGTTTTTCCAGAGGCCGTATCCCACACCTGAACGTTAGGCATGGGTTGGTTGGTGTCCTGACTCACCACCTTACCAGATAGGACATATTGAGCCTGAAGGCTTAATGATAAAAAACTTAGTACTATAATGAAAATCGGTTTAAAACCCATAAATTGTTTCGTTAAATGGTAAAATCCACTCTTTGTGTTGCCAGGTATCTTCAACCTTTGTCAGATCGATATCTGGATTGATATAGCGTTGGCTTAACCTCCCGTTTAGAGCGATAAAGCTGTTGACGTAAATTTCAGGATCGTCGATACCCTTTTGTTGGTAATAGTCTTCTAAATAGTGCGCAAATTCCAGAATAAAATCCGGTTGAATGCGCATTTGTTTTTGCTGGTATTCGGTGAGAAATTCGTAATTCTCCACATAAAACCATTTTCCGTTTTCGGGATTGACCACCTTAAATTGGACGTATCCGCCTTTTTCCATGAGCATCACTCTCCAGGAAAAACGATAGCCTTCCTCGGTCCAGAATAACTCATCGGGATAGAGCAGGTGTCTAAAAGGAAAAACAAGCTGAAAACTGAAAAACAGAATAAAAAAGCCTGCGATTACTTTATTTTTTACCGTAGGGATCCAGTCTAAAGTGGAAATCTGTTGTGGTTTACTATTGAAGATTCCCCTTAAAAATCTAATGATCTTTTCGTGAAACTTAGCGTCAAAGAAGATAAGCGTGGAACAGATCATCACGTATGGAAAAATACCAATTGGAAATAAAACCCTGGTCATCACGTGAAATACAACGACTAGGATAAACGCAAAAGTTCGGGTTCGCTTGTAAAAAAGCAAAAAAGGAATGGACAGGTCGTAAAGCATTCCGCTCCAGCTCATCAGGTAATGCATCCATTCCATTTGAAACAGGTCTCCCAGCACCGGTAAGTCGTAACGGGATGGCAGCCAGATTTTGAGAGGCATAGCTTCCAGTAACCATTCTGAATTGATTTTAGCCAGTCCTGCATAGAAATACACGATACTCAACATGAATTGAATGGCGAAAATGGTATAACGTGGAATTGAGGTAAAGGCAATGCTCTTATTTTTGCGGGCATCTAATGAAAAATAGGCATTAGCTGGTAAAAAAATCAGCAGTAGGCTAATGATACTTACAAAATAATAGTGGTTGAGGTAATACGTCTTATCGATAAGTTCACAGTAGGTGAAACTCAAAAAAAACAGAATAGCAGATAATCGGTATTTATAACCCAGGGTAATCCCTAGCGCTGCAATAAAGGAAACCAAATAAAGCAGGTAAGTGTATTCGCCTAATGACTCTACAAATTCAAAGCCATAATACTTAAAATGAAACTGTGGCTGCACATAGTATTTATCCACCCAGCCCTGTAAGACAAACCTAAGGGTGGTGTACAGCATTAAGCTCCCAAACAAAACCCTAAAAACCGCAAGAGGTGCGGCTTTTACAGGGGTCTTTAAATACGTTATAATGCGATTAATCAATATAAAAGTTGAATTTTATAACACTGGTTGTCAGCTTAAATTTAGCCGTGCAAAGATAGTGCTATTCGGAGTTTAATCCCCATCTCCACTATCGAATTCTAAAGCTATACTCAGCGCAGAAAACATATCAGATTTCAGATAGACAACATTATCCTGAAGACTTTCGAAAGCCTGAAGCATACTTGTGTTATCGGTATTGATTTGTTCAAAGAAATTAGGATTCAAGGCACTGATAAAAGATTCAGAAACCTGATACTGTTCATTGATCAAGGTGGATAAATTTTCACCTTCTTTCATCGTGTTTAAGAAATCAAGATAATCTGCAAAGCTCTCGGCAGAGCTGTCTACGTTAGCAGCAGTTCCATTAAAAAAGTCTTGATGAGCTCTTAAAGCCTCCAAACTCAAACGTCCAGATAGATCTTTATTGTAAAGTGCTTCCACAAGTCCTGGTTGTGGGTCACCTCCAGAATATACACCTGCTGGAAATCCGATTTTTCCATTTCTCAGCCTTACTTCATAAAACTCCATAAATACATTGGCCATACGATTGGTAGAGCTATTGGCAGATGAACCAGAATTCTCCACAAAAACGTCTCTATAGCCAGTTTGCCAGTCTTCCAAAACCTGAGAGGATAAAGAGTTGATTCTATTTACAACATCCTCTAAGTATTGTCTGCGATTACCTGCGTTTGGAGCAGAGGTGAAAAGCTCCAAGATTTGAGTCTCGTTTTCTGCAGCTCCATAAAGCAAATAATCTAAAGCTGGGAAGCCCTGCTCATCATTAAGATTGGGATCCAGTAGATTATAATTAGAATTCTCTATAAAACTTTCAATATTTGATGTGTTCGTTGGATAAGTGTTTAAGAATGTTCTCATCACCACATCTTGTGCTGGACCTATATTGAAAATTGCAACATTTTGCCAGGAAATGTAAGCATCCTCCCATTCTTCTCTCAAGCTAGTCAGATTTTCCATGCTTTGATCTGCTAAAAAAGCATCAGACGCCTCTTTAAGCGCTGTGGTTTCTTCTGAAAAATTTTCATAAGATGGAATAATAATATTGTCTGCCCAGTTAACGAGCATTAAACTTCTATCGAAGTTATTGGCATTTCCATTATCACCCCCGTTGGAGTCATCGTCTGAACAGGCGATAAAAGTACTGGAAATGACCAGTACGATGAATGGTAAAATGAGCTTATTAATTTTCATAGCATAAAATTTAAAATTTCAGCACTTGAGCCTATGCCCAAGTGCTGAAAGGATTATTTACGGATTGTTATTTTCGTAAAAGCTTTCGACTTCTGCATCGCTAAAGCCATAGATATTTTGAATGTAATCGACAGTTTCATCTAGATTTTGACTTAGACTAGTATCATTCAAGAACTCATAGCTTTCAGGATTTTGACCTTCAACAGCTTTGAGCTTCTCAAGAATAAAATCGATTTCATCATCTGTGATTTCAGTATTAGCTAATCGTTTGAATCCATGAGCAAAGGCAACTCCTTCAGCATAGGCATGCATAGCATTGCCCAAAGCTATATCTTTCTGTTCACCATCGGCCAACTGGAAGGCAGCATTTAACTGATCTTTAGCAGCATTGCAATAAAAGATAACGGTAGCGAAGTTTGACTTTTCCCAGTTCAATAAAAACGCATCTAAAGCTTCATCGCGTTCAACAACGAACTGATCTCCTGCTTCCATCGCTGCCTTAGCAGTAATAAGGTTGGATTTGATATCGAAAAAGAATCCGGTTTGAGCAGTCAAGTTTGAACGTCTTCTGGAATAGGTCGCCGCAGCAGTGACTTCAGCGACATCGAAGCTTGGTTCAGTACCGTGAATTTCCACTAATCTGTCAACAGCATCGCTAGTTGTAAATCCTTCTTCTTCCATTTTGATGTTATCCACCACAAATGAAGCGTGATTATAAAGGGCAGCACCAAATGAACCTTTTTCGATCATCTGTTCTAATTCAAGACCGTATTCATCTAAAAGTCTGGTTCCTAAAAGACCACCCTCACTAGCTTCGTCTGGTGTGTTGCCTAATCCAGGGTTGTCAAATCTATTACTGGAATTGGCAGCATTCACCAATTCTGGTATCCAGCCTTCAATTAGTGTCTTATAGTTAGATTCAGTAACAGAGGAAAGGGTAGATGGATAAGGTATATTAGAAATTCCAGCATTTGGAGCTTCCGCTTCAGCAGCATTTACATCTGAGGTTAAAGCATTGAGCTCATCGATGACCAAGCCTTCAGTTTCAGCATTGGCCTCATAATTTGGAGCTTCGTAAGAAGTTGGAACATTTAAAGTTTGAATGTCATTACTATCATCATCAGAACAAGATATCATTCCTAGAGCAATAATAGAGCTCAACATGGCTAATCTTACATGTTTTAAATTTGTCATTGTAGTTTGTTTTGTGATTTTTTCTGCAAATATATGGAATGAATCTAAATAACAAAGCTTATCTAGACTAAATATGAATAAAACTTTAAGAATATATCAGGCTTAAAATATTGCATTGGATGCCAGGGGAATCATGATAATTCAGTTGTTTTTACACCTAACTGAAAATCAATAATTTGTGAATTGGGAGTCGTCAATTAGGAATGTATTATTGAGACATTCTTTTTTAGAAATCAAACAAGCAGGACATTATTTTCCCAAACGACATCAACTATTTATTCGTCTAGAGTTCATTATTTATTGATGCATTATTTAATAATGACATTAGTAATCAGCTAAGTATAAATAGAGTTAAGAATTAAATATTAGAAAAGTGTTGATACGTAACATTAGTAACCAACTTATTTATTCGTTATCCTTTATTTTTGTAAAAAATCATTGATTATGGATGTTGAGATTCTCTCCCGAATTCAGTTTGCCTTCACCGTAGCTTTTCATTATATCTATCCGCCTTTGAGTATTGGCTTAGGACTTATTATGGTGGTTTTCGAAAGCATGTATCTGCGAACTAAGAAGAAAGAATATGAAGTACTGGCTAAATTCTGGACCAAAATATTCGCCATCACCTTTGGTATCGGTGTAGTGACTGGTATTGTGATGGAGTTTGAGTTTGGTACCAATTGGGCCACCTACTCTCGTTATGTAGGAGATATTTTTGGGAGTGCACTTGCTGCTGAAGGTATTTTTGCCTTTGCGCTCGAAAGTAGTGCGTTGGGTGTTTTACTTTTTGGCTGGAATCGCGTCAAACCTTGGGTGCACTTAGTCGCCACCTGGGGAGTTTTTCTGGGATCTATGTTTTCTGCGGTTTGGATTGTTGTGGCTAACTCCTGGCAACAAACTCCTGCAGGTTATCATATTGTAGGAGAAGGTATGCAGGCCAGAGCTGAAATCGTCGATTTCTGGGCTATGGTTTTTAATCCCTCATCTGTAGATCGGCTCACCCACGTCTGGCTAGGAGCCTTCTTAGCAGGAACCTTTTTGATCTTAAGTGTCCATGCTTACTATATTTTGAAAGGACGTTATGTGGTTCTTTCTAAAAAAGCATTTAAAATCACCTTGGTGGTTGCCACCATTTGTTCTTTAGCTCAATTATTTACGGGTCATAGTTCTGCAGAAGGGGTTTCTGAAAATCAACCAGCAAAATTAGCTGCTATGGAAGGTCATTTTGAAGCAGAAGCACCAGCTGACTTATACCTCTTGGGATGGGTAGATAAAGAAAGTAAGACTACAACAGGACTTAAAATTCCAGGAGGATTGTCTTTTATGCTGGATCAGGACTTCGAAACTCCTGTCACAGGCCTTGATGCTTTTCCTATAGAAGACCAGCCGTCTCAGGTCAATGCTGTGTTTCAACTATATCATCTCATGGTGGCTATCGGTATGTTTCTTATTGCTTTGAGTTTGTACGCCCTTTGGCAGT